>JAENWT010000005.1 GCA_016650125.1 Thermoleophilia bacterium | reverse complement strand
GGGAATTAGGAATCAATCATCTAGCCGGTTCCCAGACCGTTCTCAGCGTTCCTCAAGGGTGCTGCGTAAGTGTTGTCTCACCGGGGGCAAGTCAAAGGAGAAAACGATGGAACTGACCAGCAGCAAGATGAAACGGCGCACCGTGACCTGCGTGGCGACCCTGACCGCCGCCGGGCTCTCGCTCGGTGTCGTCGCCTGCGGCGGCAGTGGCTCGGATGCGGAGGCGAGTGACGCCGCGGCCGGCGGCGAGATGCCGGCTGGTCCACCGCCTCAGCTCAAGTAGCGGCTTCGCGCTTCTTGAGCTGGCGGCCGACTTCTCGGCGGGCGATCACCATCTTGTGGACCTCGTCGGGGCCGTCGGCCAGCCGCAGCATGCGGCTGAACCGCCACATCATCGCCAGCGGGGTGTCGTCGGTCATGCCGAGCGAGCCGTGGACCTGGATCGCACGGTCGAGCACGTCCATGACCATGTTCGCGGCGACCACCTTGATCATCGAGATCTCCTGCCGCGCGGCCCGTTTGCCGACCGTGTCCATCTTCCAGGCGGCGTGAAGAGTGAGCAGGCGGGCCTGGTCGATCTCCATGCGTGACTTGGCGATGAAGTCCTGGACGAACTGCTTGTCGGCGAGTGGCCCGCCGAAAGCCTGGCGTTCGGCCGCGTAGACGCACATCATCTCGAGGGCCCGCTCGGCAGTGCCGATCGCGCGCATGCAGTGATGGATCCGACCGGGGCCGAGGCGGTCCTGGGCGACCAGGAAGCCGGCGCCGCGGGCGCCGAGCAGGTTCGAGGCCGGCACGCGGCAGTCGGTGTAGCTGACCTCGCAATGCCCGGGTCCGGCGGAGTGGCCCATGACCGACAGCGCCCGCACCATCTTGTAGCCGGGGGCATCGGTCGGCACGAGGATCATCGAGGCGCGGGCGTACGGGTTGCCTTCGGGCTCGGTGATGACCATGGCGATCGCCAGGCTCGCACCAACGGCGCCACTGGTGAACCACTTGAGGCCGTTGATCACCCATTCGTCGCCGTCGAGCACGGCGCTCGCGGCGAGGTTGGTCGGGTCCGAGCCGGAAGTCGCCGGCTCGGTCATCGAGAAGCAGCTACGGATCTTGCCTTCGAGCAGCGGGAAGCCCCATTGGTCCTTCTGGGCGTCGGTGCCGTGCTCCAGGACGATCTCCATGTTGCCGGTGTCGGGCGCGGAGCAGTTGAAGGCCATTGGGGCGATCGCGGGGCTGCGTCCCATCTCCTCGCAGAGGATCGCGTAGTCGAGGTTGCTGAGGCCGGGGCCGTATTCCTCGTCCGGGAGGAAGAGGTTCCAGAGACCCTCCGCCTTCGCCTTCGCCCTGATCTCGACCAGGCCGGCCGGGTAGGGAACGCCTTCCTTCACCTCGCTGTCGAGCGAATCGAGCAGCTCCGTCTCTTTGGGGTAGACGTGCTCTTCCTGGAAAGCGCGGACGCGGTCGCGCAGGGCAATTATCTCGGAGCCGGGTTCGAAGTCCATGGGATCAGGCTATCGGTGGCGCCGGTAACGGGCGAAGAGCTCGCCGTCGGCCTCCGCCAGGTTCACCAGATCGAGGTGCTCGGGCTCGGCCAGCGACCCTTCCAGAATGTGCGGCGCGTCGCGTTCACCGGTGAGCGTCGAGGCGATCGTGAGGAAGAGGTCGTCGAAGGCTTCGGCCGCGGCCAGCTGCCCCAGAATGTGCGGACCGCCTTCACAGAGGAGTGCCCGTATCCCGCGCTCCTGCCGGAGGTGGCGCAGGACCTCGGTGATCCGGATCGGGCCTTCGACCTTGACCAGTTCGACCGGTGTGTTCGTTTCGGGGGCGGGACCCTCGTCGTTGGTGAAGATCAGGACCCGGCCGCCACCGTCGGTGAAGAGCGGTGCGTCGAACGGCAAATCGAGGCGGCCGCTGATGATCACCGCCAGGGGATCCTGCTGCAGGCCGATCTGTTCGCGGTGGGCCCGCGCCTGGGGGTCTTTGATGATGCGCCCGTAGCGTTCGGCGCGCATCGTCCCGGCGCCGATCATCACCGCGTCGAAGCGGGTTCGCAGCTTGAGCAGCAGCTCGATGTCGTGCTGCTTGCCGAGTTCGACCGTGCGCCCGTTCAGGCTGGCTCGGCCGTCGAGCGTCGTGACCATGTTCACCGCGACGAACGGCCGCTCCTCGAATGGATCCTCGAACGGCCGGTATTCGGCCAGCTCGGCATCGATGCTGGTTGGCCCGGGGTTTGGCAGAAGGCGGCGCATCGTTGAGTCGTTCGGCTTTGCCGGGGGGTCGGAGATGCCTTCAACCTCCCCGACGGGCCGGGGTGGCAAACCGCCGGAGGTCAGCTTGCGGTGTAATCGCGCCAGCCGTCGAGCTTGTGGCCGACGTGGCCCTCGAGGCCGGCCACGTCTTCGCGGAACCTGCTTTTCAGGTTGGCCATGAGGTCGTCCGGGATCTCCGGCTTGGGGGCCGGCGGCTTGTCCGGGTTGTGGACCGCCTTCTCGACCATCCAGCGCATCGATTCCGGCAGTCGGTCGAAGTTCCTGTCCAGCGAGCGGAAACCTGGCAGCTTGATCAGCTTTTCCATCACCTGGTACTTGCTGTCCTGCTTGGCGCTCGATTTCTCCCATTGGCGATCCCACTGGTCCGATGTGAAGTTCTCGTCGACGCCGAGGAAGGAGAAGGCCTTCTTCATGGTGCCGTCACGGTCACTGCCGAGTTCTTCCTGGGTGATCACTTCGATCTGTTCGGTGTCGAAAAGTTCGAGATACGGCTGGAGTTGCATCCAGTACATCGAACGCTGGATGTAAGCCGTGTCCGGTTTGGAGAGGGTCTCGACGAACTCGCGGGTCTCGTATCCGGCGCCGGTGGCGTGCACCCAGTGGGAAAGGATGCGCTTGATCGGGTCACGCACCATGTAGACGAGCCGGACGTCGGGGCAGTACTCGTGGATCCGCTCGGCGACGCCGTTGAAGCGGGGACGGTTGGTGTAGTGCGGCGAAGATTCCCCGTTCACCTTGAAGCGATTGTCGAACCGGCCCTTGTACCAGTCGAATCCGAGGTCCCAGTTCTGCTCGGCGGCGAAGAAGTTGAGTTCCTTCGGCTTCGACATGTGGAGGTCCGGATGGAGGCCGAGGTAATGGTGGATCGACGTGGTGCCGCACTTGAGGCCGCCGATGATGATGAAGTTCGGCAAAGCGGCGTGCTTTGACATGCGGCGGGGGAGGCGCCGGTTGCGATCGGCGGCGAAGCGCTCCTTCGCCCGCGAGCACATCGCGTCATCGGCCGGATCGTAGGTGGCGGTCAGGTCAGGGTCATTTATCTTCGCGGTCTCAGGCACAGCGGAGTAGTGTAGCCGGAGATGGCCGGATTGATACAGGCAGTGAAGCCCCGGACCGGTCAAAGCGGTGATCTGCCCTGGCGGGGACCGGGAGAAGGCCGGCCCGATCTGCACCTGCCGCCGGGCCCGATGCCCCTGTTCCGCCACGGGGTGATGCGCAAGAAATGGCGATACGTGGCGTTCTTCGGCGATGAAGTGATGCTGTGCGCGGGCCAGGTCCTGATCGGTCCTTTCAAGCACTGTTTCTGGTCGCTCTGGGACCGTCAGACCGGCGAGGTGCTCGAGCACACGCAGCTGCGTCCCGGACGGCCGGAAGTCCAGATGGAAGGCAACTACGTCGAGATCTCGGCCGACGGGTTCCGGGCTTCGCTGGTGCTCGGCCACGCCGAACCGATCGAAGCTGCCTGCCCGAGCGGCCCCGGCTGGGGCTGGACCCGGAAACGGGCCGGGGTGCCCATGGCCGGAAAGGTGGAGGCAGGAGGACGCAGCTGGCAGATCGACGGACTCGGGTTCGATGACGAATCGGCGGGTTATCAGTCACGTCACACTGCCTGGAGCTGGTCGGCCGGGATCGGCGTGGCCGCCGATGGCCGCGACCTCGGCTGGAACCTGGTTGCGGGAATCAACGACCCGCTGGCCAACTCTGAGCGTGCGATCTGGGTCGATGGGATTCCGATCGAGCCGGAACCGGTGGTCTTCCGCGGTCTCGACGCCGTCTGTTTCAGTGACGGCGGGTTGCTCGAATTCAACTTTGACGGTGCCGCCGAACGGCGGCGGCACGACAACTTCGGTGTGGTCCGTTCGGACTACGTCCACCGCTTTGGCACCTTCACCGGGGTCCTCGACGGGATCGAGTTAGACCGAGGGGCTGGGGTAATGGAAGAGCATTCGGCGGTCTGGTAGCCCGGCGCGCTGCGGGTGCCCGACCCTGAAGCAGCACCCAGCGCCGCACCCCGAGAGGTTCTTTGCCGCGTTGTGGTCCTATATGCATCGAACGCGGCAAAGAATCGGTCTGTCCGGGCCCACGCGGATCTGCGTGGGCCCGGTGTGACTGGACCGTTACTTATTTGACGCACCTGTGAGCAGCCGTGAATCAGGCTCGGAGAATGTCTGGAGTCCCGGAACTCACCGGTGTGTCCTCGCGGGAAGCGACCGCGATAGTCGCCGGGCTGGCCGGTCGGCAGCACGGGGTCATCACCCGCAAGCAGGCACTTGAAGCCGGATTGCCCCCGGAGCTGATCGCGAGTCGCGTGCGCAAGGGCTGGCTGGTTCTCGTGTTCCGGGGCGTCTATGCGGTGGGCCTGGCAATGTTGGATCGTCGAGGCCGCTGGATGGCCGCCACCTTGGCCGCGGGACCGGAAGCGGTTCTCTCCCGCCGGAGTGCGGCAGCACTTCATGGCTTGATCGCCCCGCGGTCTGGCCCGATCGAGGTGACCCGGTTTGCAGGTGGTTCACGCCGGAAGGTTTCCATGGCTTCCCCGGGGTCCCGCCGGTTCAACGTGGTCGTCTACCGGACGAAAGCGCTCCCTGAACGTGACGTGACGATCATCGAAGGCATCCCGGTCACTTCGCTAGCGAGAACGACCCTGGACCTGGCGGCTTCAGAAAGCCTGGACGGAATGAAGTCGGTCCTCGGAGAATCCGAGAGGCTTCGCATCTTTTCCCGGCCGGACCTGATCGAAGTTGCCGAGCGAGGACGCGGCTGGCCAGGGACGACGAATCTTCAGCGGGCCCTGAGCGAGTGGGATCCTCAGGAGGTCGAGACCCGCACGAAGCTCGAGGAGGCGATGCTGCGGCTTTGTCGGGCCCATGGGCTGCCAACCCCTGAGGTGAACTCACTCTTCGGTCCCTACCTGCCCGACTTTCTCTGGCGGGAAGCGCGACTGATCGTGGAGGTTGATGGATTCGAAACGCATGGCACCTTTCGCGCTTTCAAGGGCGATCGTCGCCGTGATGTGGATCTCATGCTCGAGCGCTTCCGGGTCGCACGGTTCGCATGGGACGACCTGGTGAACTATCCCGACGACACGGCAGCTCGGATCCGAGGACTACTCGAAATGGTCTGACCTGGTTCTTTGCCGCGTTGTGGTCCTATACGCATCGAACGCGGCAAAGTTCCCCCTTTGGCCCCCGGGGGGTTGTCTTTCGGCTCGGGTTACGCTGAGCGTCCGTTGTGACTGGGGTTACGCTGAACGTCCGTTGTGGCTTGGGGCCACTCGCCACCTCCATGGTGGTTCGTCTCCTGGTGGCAGGCTGTAGTGGTTTCTTCCCGGCAGGATCTCCAGGGGCACCAGACGGGGGTTGTCCGTGAGGCGCTCCCGGACTCCCGAGGCTGCCTCAACGTCTGCGGACCCGGCCGTGCGCCGCAGTTCCTCCCAGCCGAGGTCGGGGCGATACAGCCAGTAGACGAGCTCGACGGTTCCGTCGCTCGCGCGGTGGTCGTTGACGACGGTGAAGGCGGTGGCCCGGCGGTTGGCTGTGGTCAGCCGGCCATCGCCTGTTCCCGGAACCGCGCAGCTCGGCCGCTGGCAGTAACGGAAGTCGACCGGAACCAGGCTGATGCCGTCCGGCCCCGGCCGGGCCAGCGGTGCCGGCGCGAAGAAGCGCAGCAGCCGGGCCAGCGGCCAGCCGTAGGCACTCACCGTCGCCGGCTGCCGGCAGGTGCCCGGAGCCCGTGGGCCGCAGGCGATGCGGTTGGCGACCCGCTGGCCGAGCTCGCGGCCCGGCGGCTCACCGGTGCCGAGGGTCAGGAACCCGATCAGCCCGGCAAGTGCCAGGCCGACCAGCAGGATGATCCCGGTTTGCTCGACCGTGGCCGACCCCTTCATCGATTTCAGCCGGCTCGCCATGGGACCATGCTCGGTCCTGGCGGGTCCCGGATCTTGCAGCCGGAGGAACGAAACAGCTACATTTGACTAATGGAAGGTTCTCCATTCGACATGTTCGGCGACCCCGAAGAGCTGCGGGCCAAGATGCAGGAAATGGCCGAGCAGATGCAGTCCTCCCAGCAGGTCGCCTGGGCCGACAACGCGATCAAGCTCGCGGTCGACATGACCGTCGCCTCGATCAACCGCCTCGACCTCACCGGCGGCAGCGATGAACAGGCCATTCAGGTCCGCGACGCGATCCGGGTCGTCTTCCCCGAGGCCGTGACCCTGGTGCGGGAAGCCCGCCAGGGCCTGCGCTGAACGACCTGGACTTCACTGACCGCGGCGAAGGGCCGGCAGTCCTGCTGATCCACGCCACCGGAACCAACTCCGGCTGGTTCGACCCTGCCGTCGGCGCCCTTTCGGATCAACTCAGGCTGATCACCTACGACCGTCGCGGCTGGGGACGGTCCCGTACGGAAGGTGAGTATTCGCGTACTTCGGTGGCCGAACAGGCGATTGAAGGTGCCGGGCTATTGCGAGAGCTCGGGGTCACGAAGACGACCGTCCTCGGAGTCGGCTTCGGGGCAGTCGTCGCGCTGGAGATGGCGCTGGCCGAACCGGATCGGATCTCGCGGGCGATCCTGATCGAACCGCCCCTGTTCGCACTGGTCACCGCTGCCACCGAAGGCATGTCCGCCGACGTGGCCGAGATCAGGAACGCGGCCGAGACCGGCGGCGAGGAAGCGGCCTATGGCCTCTACCTCGGCGGCGAGTTGCCGACCCTCGGCAGTGGCGCCGAACGCCTGGCGAACCTGGCCGACCACGGACCCGAAGCCGCCCACACCTTCCTGGTCGAACTTCCGGCCGTACCGGCCTGGCCGATGGAGCCGGCGCGGATCGCCGAAATCCAGGCCGAAGTCCAGGTGGCAACAACCCCCACGACGCCACCACTGCTTCTCGAGGCAGCAAACGCAGTAACCCCAAGGATCCCCGAAGCCGAGCGAGTCTTCACCCAGCACGACGGACCGGAAGCGGTCACGGAATTGCTGTCTTAAAGGACCTCGAACCTCACGCGGTATTCCCCGCCCCGGCGGAACAGGGCTCCGATCAGCTCCGCGGGCACGGCGATCACGATCGCCGGGACTGCGAGGACGACCGAGATGAAGACATCGAGTCCGCGTTGCCAGCCCCGGCGGGCGGGGACCTTGACGGCACCGCCGAAGGCGGCGAGGGCGACGTTGTGACCAAAGGTGAACATGTTGATGCCGCTTTGCCACATCGAGGCAATGCCGGCTCCCGGCTTCCAGTGCGATCCAGAAACCACCTGGTCGCGGTTCGACACGAGGCGCCTCAGCGACTCGGGCGTGAACCGGTAGGCCCGGTCGGTGCCGAGGCCGCTCCAGGCGCCGCCGGTGATCATCGCCTGAAGCGAGGCGCGGTTGCTGTAGGTGACGCGGCCGTCCTCGCCGCGTCCGCGGTCGAGGTCCGCCAGGGCGTCGGCAGTTACGCCGGTGCGGCTCAGGGCGCCGAGGCCGCAGGCCTCACAGCGGTGGGCCATGCCGGTGCCGACCGGCAGCCCGACCCAGGGGAAGAGCGGCTCGCCACAGGCCGGGCACGGGGGATTGTCCGGGCCGGCGCCGGCTTCGAGGGGGACTCGGGGGAGATCAGGAGAGGGCACAGTCGCTGTAGCGTAATGAGCGATGACCCTTTTTGATTTCAGGATTACGGTGCGTGAATGGCCGAACTAGAACCCGGCCAGCAAGCTACCCGTAATCACGTCGAGAGCGCCATTTCGGCCGTCGCACCGCTGCTCGACCTGGTCCTCGCGGTCGGCGAGCGCCTGTCGCGAATCACCGAGCCCACCGATTACGAGTACTACCCGATTCGCGATGAAGAGCCGGACGAGCAATGAATTACAAGGCAGAGATACTCGAGCGCGAGCGCCGCTGGGCGCTTCCCGTCGGCATCCTTTCGGTGCTGGGCGTCGTACTGATTGCCTTCTCGTTCGTTTATGCGGGCTCCTCCATACCGAGTGGCGACGGAGCTTCGGATTTCCTCCGGAACGTCGACGAAAATCGCGGCGCACTCGTCATCGGCAACCTGCTCCGCGGACTCGGCTACCTGCTCCTGGTTGCCCCTCTGGTCTATTTGTTCAAAGCCGCGCTGGCTCGTGCCGACCGGGTGAAAGCCGGCCTGCTCGCCGCGATCATCGCGGCTCCGCTCCTGTTGTTTGCCGGCTCGATCGTGAACTCACTCACGACCCTGGACGCGGCAACGAGCTTCAAGAACGACAGCGCCGCCCCGGTCGAGGCGTGTATCAACGAGAAGAACAAGGACAACGGCAGTTCCGCGCTCGGTGCCACCGAATCGGATGCGTCAAAGGGCACTGATTCCAGTTCCGGCAACGAGAGCGCGCCGGACGAGGACACCGCAAAGGATTGTGCCGACAACACGGCCTCCGACTTTCAACGTGACGCCCCGCGTCAGTCACTCGCGGCGGGTCTGGGGCTTGCCGGACTGCTCGGTTTTGCGATCACGATTGTCTACGTATCGCTCTGGTCGATGCGGGTCGGCCTGTTGTCGCGATTCTGGGGCTCGCTTGGTATGGCACTGGGAGCGGTCTCGGTCCTGTTTCCGCTGTTCACGTTGTTGTGGTTCATTTACGTCGGGCTGATGTTCGTCGGGTGGATACCCGGCGGCCGCCCACCCGCCTGGGCAGCCGGCGAGGCCATTCCCTGGCCGCCGCCGGGCAGCCCCCCGGACGACGATGACGACGACGATGACGACGACGTGATCGAAGGCACCGCCGAAGAGCTGGATGACGAACCGGCAGAGGCCGATCCGGACGCGCCGCAGATCGAGCGTCGCAAGCGAAAACGACGCAATACGTAACGTTCCAGTGGTCGGTTGTAACGACCTGTAACGATTCGGGTCCATGACCACCGGGGCCCTCACAGTTTCCGACTTCATCGAGCTGCCGATCATCCAGGCGGCATTGCCTGATCTGGTTGCCGGATCGGCCGGGCTCGGGTCCGAAGTCCGGTGGGTGCACAGCCTCGACGTGCCCGACGTCTCCAACCTGCTTCGCGGCGGCGAGATGATTCTCACCACCGGAGTCTCGATCGGCTCCGACGCGGCGGCCCAGCGCCGGTTCGTGCGGGACCTGGTCGCCGAAGGGGCGGTCGGGATCGCGGTCGAGCTCGGCTTCGCCTGGCATCGCGAGCTGCCCGCACCGCTGGTCCAGGAGGCCGACCGGCGCGGCATCCCGATGGTCGCCCTGCGGCGGGGCATCCGGTTCGTCGAAGTCTCGGAAGCGGTCAACGGCAGCCTGCTGACCACCGGCCACGCTCTGGCCCGGCGCGGCGAGGAACTCCACCGCAACCTTGACGCGATTGTGCTCGAGGGAGCGGGGGCCGAGGTGGTCCTGGCCGAAGTCAGCCGGCTGATCGGCAATCCGGTCGTGCTCGAGGACGCCCGCAGCGAACTCGTCGCTTACAGCTCGACCGGCCAGACCGAAGCGGCCGTGGTCGATTCCTGGTCGGGGCTGAAGTGGTCGGGGCGGGAGACCGGAGAGGCCGAAGGTGCCCTGGCGATGCCGGTGACCGTGCGCAACCGGACCTGGGGACGCGTGATCGCGATCCAGGCCGAAAACGAGTTCGACCGGTTCACCCCGATCGCGATGGAGCGGGCTGCCGTCGCCGTCGGCCTCGGGCTGATGCGCGGTGGCGAGGAGGACGAGCTGCGGGCGCGATCCCGCGGCAACCTGCTCTTCGAATTTGCGGCCGGCCTGATCGATCCACTGGCGGCCGCTCGCCGGGCTTCGACCCTCGGCTTTCCCCGGCGTCACGGCCAGCTGGTCGCGGTCGCCGCGGTCTGGAGGCATGGCGCCCTCGACGACGGCATCGGTTTCGAAGAGGCCTGGGCGCCCCTGATGGCGCCGATCCGGGGGGCACTGTCGGAGCCGGACCGGCCGGCGCTGGTCGGTCCCCGCGGCAACTGCATGCTGGGCCTGCTTGACCGCGGGACCAAAGGCTCGGAACCGGACGACGTCGCTTCGCGTGAACGGCTGGCCGGCCGGTTTCGCGCGACGCTCGTCCGGCACGAGATCGATCCCGGCCAGGTGGCCTTCGCGATCAGCGGCGCGAGTGATTCCTGGGACGACATGGCCGAAGCCCTGGTGCGCTCCCGGCTGGCGGCCGAGGCCGGAGCGGCCGGCCCGGCCCGCGACTGGCACGACTCGAGCCGGACCGAGGTCGGCCAGCTGCTGCTCTCGATGCGCGGCACACCCGAGCTCCTTTCATTCAGCCAGGAACGGCTGGGACCGCTGCTCGAAGTCGGCGGCGACCGCGGCCGGGACCTGCTCGAGACCCTCGAAGCCATCCTCCACTGTGGCGGCCGGAAGACCGAAGCCGCCGCGGTGCTCGGGATCGAGCGCCAGTCGCTCTACCACCGCCTCAGCCGGATCGAATCGATCCTCGGCGTCGACCTTAAGGACGGCGACTCCGCCCTGGCGCTGCACCTCGCGGTGATGATCAGGCGCCTCCTGGCCTTGCCGGGATGAGCCGGCTCAGCGCGGGTCGTTGATCGACTTCATCTCGTCGGTGTGGAGATCTTTGACGTGCCGGCCGTGGGTGAACCAGGTGATCAGGTACAGCAGTGCTCCGATGACCAGCAGCGCACCGGCCCGGACGAACGAGTCGGCGTCCTTGGTGGTCAAAAGGGCCAGCGAGACGATGAAACCGATGACCGGCATGACCGTCGGCGCCTTGAAGTACTCGCCCTGGATCTTGTCCTTGCGCAGGATCAGCACACAGACGTTGACCACCGCGAATACGACCAGCAGCAGCAGGACCGTGGTGTCGGCCAGGTCCTCGAGCTCGCCGGTGATCAGCAGGCCGGCCGCCAGCAGTGTGGTGAAGAGGATCGCCACCCAGGGGGTCTGGCGTTGCGGGTGGACCTTGGCGAAAACCTTCGGCAGGATCCCTTCGCGGGCCATGCCATAAAGCAGGCGCGAGGCCATGATCATGTTGATCAAAGCGCCGTTGGCGAGCGCAAAGAGCGCGATCACCGAGAAGAACTTGTCGTTCATCTTGAGCGGACCCTGCGAGGTGACCTCGAGCAACGGGCCGTCGGATCCGGCGAGCGTGTCGGTCGGCACGGACATCGATGCGATCACGGTGACGAGCAGGTAGATGATTCCCGCAACGGCCAGACCGCCGAACAGTGCCCACGGGTAGTCGATCCTCGGCTTCTTCGCCTCTTCCGCCAGGTTGACCGAGTCCTCGAACCCGATCAGGGCGAAGAAGGCGAGTCCGGCACCGGCCAGGATTGCGGAAAAGACCGAAGTATCGGCCTTGAAGTCGAGGGCGCGGCCGGGGTCGCCGCCGCCGTCGGTGAGGAAAGCGACGCCGATGATCACCACCAGGATCAGACCCGAAACCTCGATCAGAGTGAGGACGAAATTGAACCTCATGCTTTCCTCGATTCCGCGCATGTTGATCAGTCCGATCAGCGCCAGGAAAGCCAGGCCGACCAGTACCGCGTCCCAGCTGACGAAGGCCGAAAGGTAGTCACCGCCGAAGGCGCGAGAGAGCGTCGCCGCCGACGCCAGTCCGGAACACATCACCGCAAAAGCCACCATGAAGGTCACGAATGGCATCTTGAAAGCCTTGTTCACATAGAGCGCCGCGCCGGCGGCTTTGGGGTACTTGGTGACCAGCTCCGCGTAGGAGAAGGCGGTGAAGATCGCGAGGGCGAGAGCGAACAGGAAGGCGGCCCAGATCGCGCCGCCGACCTTGCCACCGACCTCGCCGACCAGGGCGTAGATGCCGGCACCCAGCACGTCGCCGATCACGAAGAACATCAGCATCCGCCGTGAAATCGACTGGCTCAGCGGGGTATCGGCAGTCGATTCGTATTCAACCGCTTCTTTTGTCTCCGCCATGCCTCGCCTCGATCTTCTGGTGGTGGGGTTTCTAGATTCTCCCCGGATTGAGCGGAGCGAAACAGTGAAGTGTCGTCCTACGCGGGCAGCTGGAAGGAATTCAGGGCGGCGGTGCTGCCCGGCTCGGCGATCTCCGGGTAGCGCTTGCCTTCCATCAGGGCGACGTCGAAGATCTCCTGGACCTGTTCCTCGAAGCGGATGAAGCCGACCGTGTCGCCGGTTTCGATGTCGACGATCCACACGCCGCATTCGAGCTCGGTTGCCCTTTCCGAGATCGGCAGGCCACCGAAGGTCGCCGTTTCGCGGATCTGTGACAGACCGACGAAAGCGAGATCCCCAGAGAACGAAAGACCGCGGGTGAATCCCGGGAGTTCGGCCACGGTGGTCAGATAGCCGGTCTTCTTGTTGACCTTGCACAAGGTGCCGGCTCCCGACTCGAGCAGCCAGAGGTCATCGCGGTACCAGCGCGGTGAATGGGGCATCGAGATGTGTTCGGTCACGGGCTCGTTCTTCTGGATATCGAAGAGGACGCCGCCCGACGCCTTGTGCTTCCGCCAGCCTCCGGGCTCGTTCGACGTCCCGAGCATGGTCACGTACCGCGGCTGGCCGTCGCGCAGCGCGAGACCGTTCAGGTGGCAGCGGTCGCCGGCGGCGATTTCGGTGATGAAAGGCGGGGTCCACCGAGGCACGAGGTTGTGGGTGGTGTCGAGCGTGGCCAGGCAGGAGAGGCCGGTCGCGACCAGCCAGATCTCGTCGCCGACGAAGTCGACGTCGTGGATCGCGATGTCGCCGGTGAAATGGCGCTTGCGCGGCAGGAAGCAGGCGTCGTGGGTGCCTTCCGGCTCCAGCTTCGGAGCGACCTCGGGCATGTTCCGGTACTCGTGGACCTCGGACCGGCTTCCGGAGCGCCGGGGTTCTTACGAGGCGCGGTGTCGGCGATCAGGCTGATGGCGCGGTCCGAGGCCGCCTTGACCGGTCCATCCGGCTCGATCTCCTCTTCGAGGCCGAGCTTGGCGAACTCCTGCTCGGCAGCAGCGAGCGTCGCAGCGACCTGGCGGCTGACGCCTGCGTGCCAGCCCATCTCCAGGAAGCGGCAGAGGCGCTGGGTCTCGTCGTCGAGTCTCCCGGTCAACTGGCTGAAGTCGCTGACGCACCAGCGGTCGGGCGAGAGCTGCTCGAGCGCGTCGAACGCGGTCGTGGTCAGGCTCAGCCACTGGGCCTGAACGACTTCATCAACCGGCCGACCGTTCAGCTCAGCCCAGTCCGGAATCAGCGGCAGGGTCCACTCGGGACCGTCCCAGCCGGGCAGGCCGGGATGGGTGACCACCGTGCCTGCATTCCAGATCGCGGCCATTCGGGTCAAAGCTTCGGCCGGGTCCCGGTTCACGTAGACGAAGCGGCAGTCCGGGAAGATCGCATCGAGCATGCCGATCCGCAACGAATCACGGGGGAGGCCACCGATCGTTCGCAGAGGCACCTGGGGCGAGCCGGTTTTCTCTGCCGCCTCGCCGAGCTGATCAGTGGTCCAGCACCGGGCCTCGGCGATCTGGACCTCGGACAGGGAACCGGCATTCACGGCGTCCCCTTCGGGCGTCGAAGGGTCGATCTCGACTCCCGCGACCTCGGCGAAATCGGTGCCGCTCGTATTGACCAGTCCGGGGCTGAGGCTCAGCCCCGCGACGAGCGCGTTCTGGCCCGAGCAGGGAGCACCGACGATGAAGATCGGCACTCCAGCCTCGAATTCGGGTCGGTTGGTGACGGGGATGTCGCCTATTTTGACGCTTCGACCTGTGTGGTCAGATCGTCGACAACGGACGGGTCGCGCAGGGTGCTGACGTCGCCCAGGTCCTTGTCGTCGGCAATGTCGCGCAGCAGGCGGCGCATGATCTTGCCGGAACGGGTCTTCGGCAGGTCGTCGGCGTAGAAGAACTTCTTCGGCCGGGCCAGCTTGCCGATCCGTTCGGCGACATGCTCGCGCAATTCCGCAGTGAACTCGTCGCCACCGCTGCTACCGTCCTGCGGAGTCACGAAAGTGACGATTGCCTGTCCGGTGTCTTCGTCGTGGACGCCGATCACGGCCGCCTCGGCGACTCCTGGGTGTGAAACCAGGGCCGATTCGATCTCCATGGTCGAGAGCCGGTGCCCGGAGACGTTGATCACGTCGTCGATCCGGCCGACGATCCAGAAGTAGCCGTCCTCGTCGCGCCGGGCGGCGTCGCCGACCAGATAGGTCTCGGGGCCGTAGCGCTCCCAGTAGGCCTTGACGTAACGCTCGGGCTCGCCGTAAAGCGTGCGGGCCATCCCCGGCCACGGCCTGGTCAGCACCAGGGTGCCGCCGCCTTCTTCGACCGGCTTGCCTTCGCTGTCGAGGATCTTGGCTTCGATCCCGGGGAGCGGCACCGTCGCCGAACCCGGCTTGGTGGTGGTCAGGCCCGGAAGCGGGCTGATCATGATCGCGCCGGTTTCCGTCTGCCACCACGTGTCGACGATCGGGCAACGCCCGCCGCCGATGTGCTCGTGGTACCAGAGCCAGGCGCGCGGGTTTATCGGCTCGCCGACCGACCCGAGCAGGCGGAGCTTCGAAAGGTCGTGCTTCTGAACGAGCTCCTCGCCCCACTTCATGAAGGAGCGAATCACGGTCGGTGCGGTGTAGAGGATGGTCGCGCCGTAGCGCTCGGCGATCTCCCACCAGCGGTCCTTCTCCGGGTAGTCGGGGGCACCCTCGTACATGATCGAAGTCGCCCCGTTGGCGAGCGGTCCGTAGACGATGTAGGAGTGTCCGGTGACCCAGCCGATGTCGGCCGCGCACCAGTAGACATCGTCCTCTTTGAGGTCGAAGACCATCTTGTGGGTGGCCGCCACCTGGGTGAGGTAGCCGCCGGTCGTGTGGACGATTCCTTTCGGTTTCGCGGTAGAGCCGGAGGTGTAAAGCAGGAAGAGCGGGTCCTCGGCGTCCATCGGCTCCGGCTCGCAGACCGGGTCGGCCGCCTCGACCGATTCGGCCCAGAAGTGGTCGCGGCCCTCGGTCATCGGCGGGTCGGTGCCGCAACGGTCGACCACGACCACGCTCTTCATCGCGGGAAGCTCGTCGAAGATCACTTCGATCGAGGTCTTCATCGGCATCGGGCTGCCCCGGCGGAGCGTCGCGTCGGCCGTGACCAGCAGCTTCGCGCCGGAGACCTCCATGCGCTCCTTGACCGATTCGGCCGAAAAGCCGCCGAAGACGACGTTGTGGACCGCGCCGATCCGCGTGCAGGCCAGCATCGCCACCGCGGCTTCGGGGACCATCGGCATGTAGATGCCCACCACGTCGCCCTTGCCGACGCCGAGGCCCTTCATGACGTTGGCGAAGCGCTGGGTCTGGTCGAGCAGCCAGTCATAAGTGATCCCGAGGCGTCCGGCTTCACCGGTCTCGCCGGCGTCCTCGGCTTCCCAGTGGAAAGCGACCTTCTCGCCCTTGCCGGCCTGTACGTGGCGATCGAGACAGTTGACCGAGACGTTCAGCTTGCCCCCGGTGAACCACTTGGCCCACGGGGGGTCACTCCAATCGAGTACCTGCTGCCAGGGCTCGATCCACTCGAGCTGCTCCGCCCAGTCGGCCCACCAGGCCTCGGGGTCGGCCGCGGCCCGCTCGTAGACGGCGGGATCCCGGAAAGAAGCATTGGCCGCAAAGTCAGGGGGAGGCGGGAAGGTCTGCTCGGTCTTCAGCAGTACATCGAGTTCGGGCTCGTCGGCCATGAGGCTCCTTCGGGAGTGGGGTCGCACCCATGCTAATACCGACGGTCCGGTGGCCCGGGGAAGTCTCCCGGCGGGGACAGCTCAGTTGCGGCGGCCGAAGTGCTGGACCCAGACCCGGGCCCCTGGGACGCCGTCCAGCCGGCCGTGGTCGAGGCCGATGCCGAGGTCGACATAGTCCTTGCTGAGGATTGCGTGCCGGTGGCCCGGTGAATTGAGCCAGGCCCGGAAGATCGCGCGGCTGCTGCCGAAGCTGCCGCTGCCCCAGGCGATGTTCTCCCCGGCCGACCAGCCAGGCTTGTCGGTGTAGCCGTACTTGTCCATCCAGAAGGTGAAGTCCCGGCCGCAGGCCGTGTGGGAGAAGTCGTTGCAGCTGAAGATGTCCGAGGCCTTGGTTGTCGCCGAGCGGGTCAGCTTCGAGCTGGCCTTGTATCGCTTGAGTCCTTTGTGGTGACGGGCGTAGTTGGTCAGGCAGACCATCGACTTGCGGGCCGCGGCTTCGTTGTGGAAGCCGGACTCGTTCGCGCATTTGGACGCGGGGGCCACGAGCCCGCGCGCGGAGGCGCCCGGTGCCATCAGAGCGGCGAACAGCATGAAAGCGGCGAGCGCGTTTGCGCACCCGGCTAAAATTGTCTTAGATCGCAAATGGGATTCCTGAGAAATAAAAGAGGCCATATGAGTGAACAACCCAAAATCACCATGCCTGATTCGGAATTGAGGGGAAAACTCTCTTCCGAAGCATACGAAGTGACCCAGAAGGCCCACACCGAGCGGCCCTTCACTTCGACCCTCAACGAAAACAAGGCGACCGGCGCCTACAACTGCGTCGTCTGTGGCACCGAGCTCTTCAGCTCCGACGCGAAGTTCGACTCCGGGACCGGCTGGCCCAGTTTCACCGAGCCCGCCAACCTGGAGCACGTCGAGCTCCACACCGACCGGACCCTGGGCATGAAGCGGACCGAAGTCATCTGCAAGAACTGCCACGCCCACCTCGGCCACGTCTTCCCGGACGGCCCCGGCTCGACCGGCGACCGTTACTGCATCAACGGCTGCGCTCTGGAGTTCAGCGAGAAATAATCCCGCCCGACGCCGTCAGACCGGCGGCGGGTCCGGTACCGGGTTGAGGAACGAGTATTTGGTCGCGATGGCGACCGCCTGGGTGCGGGTGTCGACCTCGAGCTTCAGCACCACGTTGCGCACATGGGTGTAGACGGTGGCGGTCTGGATCCCGATCTCGGCGGCCACGCCCTGGGCCCTCATGCCGCCGGCCAGCAGGTCGAGGATCTGCCGCTCGCGCGGTGACAGCAGCTGCAGGCGCTCGAGTTCGTCACTGTCGTCGGAGTCCGAACGGCGTTTCTCGGGGAAGTAGGTGCCCCCGGAGAGCACCGCTTCGGCCGCGGTCTCGATCTCTGAGGCGGACGCCGACTTGGGCAGGTAGCCCGAAGCGCCGGTTCGGGCGGCGAGGTCGATCACGTTCGGGTGTCGGTGAGCGGTGAAGATCAGGATCCTGATTTTCGGCTCTTCGGCGAGGATCGCTTCGATCGCGCTGATGCCGTTGGCTTTCGGCATCTCAACGTCGATGATCAGCAGGTCGGGCTTGAGCCGCAGGGTGAGGCCCACCACCTCGGCCCCGTCAACTGCCTCACCCGCGACCTCGAGGCCGGGCGCGTGGCTGATCCTCGCTTTGAGTGCTTCGCGGACGATTTCGTGGTCATCGCAGATGACGACCCGTCTCGGCTCCATGGTCAGCCGATTGTTTCAGGTGCTCCGAAGGCGCGCAGGACCTCCGGCAGACTGACCGAGCCGTCCTCCCGCTGGTGGTTTTCCATCAGTGCGATCAGAGTCCGGCCGACGGCGACCGCGGTGCCGTTAAGGGTGTTGACGAACTCGGTTCCGCCGCCGGCTTCGGGGCGGTACCGGCAAGCGAGGCGTCGCGCCTGGAAATCGGTCGTGTTCGAACACGAAGTCAGCTCCCGGTAACGGTTCTGGCTCGGGATCCACGCTTCGCAGTCGAACTTCTTGGCGGCCGAGGAGCCGAGGTCGCCGACCGCGACGTCGACCACCCGATAGGGGAGTCCGAGCTCGGTGAGGATCCTCTCTTCGATGCCAAGAATGCGCTCGTGCTCTTCCGTAGCCATCGAAGGCTCGACGAACGAGAACATCTCGACCTTGTCGAACTGGTGGACCCGGAAGATGCCGCGGGTGTCGCGGCCGGCGGCGCCCGCTTCGCGCCGGAAGCAGGTCGAGAAACCGGCGTAACGGACCGGCAGCTGGTCAGCTTCGAAGATGTGGTCGAGGTGCAGGGCGGCCAGTGGCACTTCCGCCGTGCCGACCAGGTAGAGCTCGTCCTTGGGAAGTTCGTAGATCTGATCACGGTCGCCCGGCAGGAATCCGGTGCCGATCAGGGCTTCCTCGCGGACCAGGACCGGTGGGATCACCGGCTCGTGGCCTTCTTCGCGCAGCACGCTCATCGCGTACTGGACCAGCGAGAACTCGAGCATCGCCAGGTCGCCCTTGAGGTAGGCGAAGCGGGTTCCGGAGGTCTTGGCCGCAGCCTCCATGTCGATCATGCCGCCGGCTTCGGCCAGTTCGAGGTGGTCACGCGCTTCGAAGTCGAAATCCGGAGGCACCCCGACTTCGCGGATGGTCACCGCGTCTTCGTCGGTGAAGCCGTCGGGACTCGAGTCGGCCGGGATGTTGGGCAGCGAGATCGCGATCCGGTCCCGCTTTCCTTCGACATCGGCCAGCTCGTTTTCGAGCGTCTCGAGGCGACCCTTCAGTTCCTTGACCGCCGCAATCGCATCAGTGGCGTCTTCGCCGGCCTTCTTCGCCTCGCCGATCCTGTCGGAGGCGGTGCGGCGCTCGCCGCGGGCGGCTTCGATCTCGGGCAGCAGGGTCCGGCGCCGCGCGTCGAGTTCGAGCAGCTCGTCGATCGATTCAGCCGCTCCGCGCCGGGCGAGGGCAGCCTTGATCCGATCGGGCTCGGACCGGATCAGTTTCAGGTCGAGCACTGCTGCCGCCGGCGGCTATTCGTCGCCGGCGTCGCTACCGGCGTACTTGGCGACGAAGCGAGCGACCTCTTCAGCTTCATCGCCGACGACGATGTTCTGTGGCATGATCGCGCCGGAGGACCCGCCGTTCTGGATGACGAACAGGGCGGAGTCGTAAGTTTCGGTGCGCTGGTCCAGATTCGGCCCCTGGACACGGGTTCCCCGGTTGCCGGTGCCTTCGGTCCCGGCGGGGCTCAGCGTGTGGCAGCCGGCGCAGTTGGCGGCGAAGAGCTCGGCCCCGTGGTATTCCGGCTCGTCCTGGGAAACCGTGATGCCGCCCTCGCCGAAACCACAGGCAGAGAGCCCGCAGGCGGCGGCGACGGCGAGGGTTGTGATCAGTACGGCACGCACAGCGAGGGCATCATATTGTCTGCGGCGAACTGATGGCCGTCCCCGATCCACAAGAGTTCCGCCAGGTGGTTGGCCTGCTGCCCACGGGAGTGACCGTCGTGACCGCGTTCACCCCCGATGGACCGGCAGGCGCGACGGCCTCAGCGGTCTGTTCCCTGTCGCTCACGCCGATGATGATGCTGGTCTGTCTCGATCGCGGGTCGCGCACCCTGCCCGCCGTCGAGAGTGCCGGCCGCTTCGGCATCAACGTGCTCGGGCTCGACCAGCGGGCCGCGGCCGAGATTTTCGCGACCAAGGCGCCGCTCCCCGAGAAGTGGGAATCGGTCGAGTGGCGGAGCCACCTCGACGTACCGGTGATCAAGGGTTGCCCGGCCCACATCGTCTGCGGCCTGCACGAGGTGATCGACGGCGGCGACCACGTGATCCTGACCGGTGACGTGATCGAGGTCGAAGCCGAACCGGGCGAGCCGCTGGTCTACCACGGCGGCCTCTTCCGGCGCCTGGATCCGGAAAACCCGTGAACGGGCCCGGCGGCAGGCCGCTGTTCTGGCTCGACGTCTTCACCGACACGCCGCTGCTCGGCAACGGGCTCGCCGTGGTGCTTGACGCCGACGATGTCTCCGCCGGGACCATGCTCGCCTTCGCCCAAGAGGTGAATCTCTCCGAGACCACCTTCGTCCAGACCGCAAGTGAAGCCGGAGCCGACTACCGCAACCGGATCTGGACGGTGACCGACGAGCTGCCTTTCGCCGGGCACCCTTCGCTCGGCACCGCCGTGGCGGTCGCGATCGAGCGTGCCCTCGAGTCGGCGGCCTTCACCCAGCAGACTCAGGTCGGTCTCCAGGAGATCGAGGTCTCGCGCGAAGACGGCCTTTGGCACGCGGCGGTCCATCAGGGCGCGGCCGAGTTCGGACCGTTCGTGCCGACCGCGAAGATCGCGCCTGGCCTCGGCCTGACTCCGGAGCAGATGGACCCCGAGCTGGGCGGCCAGATCGCCTCGACTGGGCTGCCCGCCCTGCTCGCCCCGGTCCGCGACCTCGACGCGCTGGCCGCCTGCCGGCCCGACTTCACCGTTCTCAAGTCGATCGACGACCGGCCCGAGGTCAATGCCTACGCCTTCGTCTACGAGCGCGGCTCCCGCACGGTCCGGGCCCGCTGCTTCGGCGCCGACCTCGCCGGAATCGAAGACCCCGCGACCGGCTCGGCCGCCGGACCCCTCCTCGCCTACCTCCAGGACTGCCTCGACATCAGCGAAATCGTGATCGAGCAAGGCGTCGAAATGGGCCGAACCTCCCACCTCGAAGCGAAAATGGTCGACGGCCGTCCCAAGGTCGGAGGGTACGTCACATTGCTGAGCCGCGGAGAAGTATTTCTGCCCTGAGCGAAGGGGACGGTCGGTGAAGGTCTGATCGGAACTCCCGGCGAAGCCGGCCGAGCAGACCTTTGCCGGCCGTCCCCTCGACCGGAAGCTAAGGTGGACGTATGCACGTACTTATCGCGGGTGGACACGGCAAGATCGCTCTTTTCCTGACTGACCTGCTTCATGAGCGTGGTGATCAGGTGCGTTCCCTGATCCGGAACATCGACCACGCCAGCGACATCAAGAACGCCGGCGGGGCGCCTGTGGTGGTCGACCTCGAGGCGACCACGGAAGAAGAGCTCGACCTGGTGCTGACCGATATCGACGCGATCATCTTTGCCGCGGGCGCCGGCCCGGGCAGCAGCGCCGAACGCAAGGAGACGGTCGACCACCAGGGTGCCACGAAACTGATCGAGGCGGCCAAACGGGTCGGCCCGAGCCGTTTCGTGATCGTCAGCTCGACCGGCGCCGATCCCGACCACGAAGGCGACGGGATCTTCGACGTCTACCTGCGAGCCAAGGGCGAGGCCGATCGTGACCTCGCCGAGAGCGGGCTCGACTACACGATCATTCGCCCGGTCAGCCTGATCGACGTGACCGGGTCCCGGAGTGTCAGCCTCGGCGACGAGGTCGACCAGACCGAGATCCCGAGGGAGGACGTCGCCGGCATTATTGCCGAGGCCCTGCGCTCGGACAACACGAACGGCAAGACCTTCCGGGCAAGCTCCGGCGACACACACATAGAGGACGCTATTCAGGCCCTCTGACCGGTCCTGGGTCGGGTTTCTACCTATCTCCGAAAAATCTGGAGCAGAACCGGGTCGATCGCTTAGAACAGGCCCGCGTCGGTGATGATCGCTCTCCAGATCAGGAAGGCGATCACGAAGCAGGCCACCGTCATGACGCCGGTCTCGCGCCGGACTATCAGCAGGGCAACCTGCTGCTGTTTCTCTTCGGAGAGGGATTTGAAGTCCGTCTCGCCCAGTTCCTGGTTGGCTGACGCGCCACGCATGCCTTCGGCGAAGAAGGAGGCGACGACCGGCAGGAAGACGTAGAGGTAGTGGAGTCCGTCCTCGGCGCGGTTGCCACCGGCGTAGATCACGCACTCGACGATGACGAAGATGACAGTCGCGACCTGGGCTCCGCGCAGCAGGTACCAGAAGGCCATCGAGACGCTCCGCCGCTGCCAGGCGATCGCCCCGGTGACACCCGCGACCAGGTTCAGAGCGATTACGGCGAGGCCCAGCGCCAAGTAGGACGAAGACATGGTCAATCCCGCCTAAAGGAGTCGGATTTCGGCTTGTATATGCGGAAAATCACTATGTAGCAACTTGATACAAAGTAGATGAGAGTACGTGTATAAACCTTTTGTCCCGGGGACAACCCTGGTTCCCCACGTAAGGACCGACACTTGCTGCACCAGTACCTGCCAATTCTCGTCTTCGCCGCTCTGGGCATTCTTGTCGGAGGGGCCTTCGCGACCCTCAACCTCCTGCTCGGTCCGAAGCGGCTGAAGGATCCGACCACCTCGGCCGGCATCCGCCAGTCCGATCCGTACGAGTGCGGCCTGCCTTCCGAGATCTCGAAGACCTTCCGGTTCGGGGTCAGCTTCTACCTGATCGCCATGCTCTTCATCCTCTTCGACATCGAGGTCGTCTTCCTCTATCCGGTCGGCGCGATCCTCAACTCGGCCGACTCGGTCTTCGTCCTGGCCGAAGTGATCCTGTTCGTGGCGCTGCTCTTCGTCGCGCTGGTCTACGTATGGCGCAAGGGGGCACTGGATTGGAGATAGAACGCCAGAAGCTGCGGGTTCATTCGTCGCTGGAACAGCCGAAGACACCGGCCGACCTGCGGGCCCGCCAGCTGCGGGCCCGCGACCTGCTGCGCGGTGACCTCGAAGGCGCCGACCTCGACGCCTACGTCGAGGAACGGGTCGTCACCTCGACTCTGGAGAAGGTGCTGAACACGGCTCGCGCAAATTCGATCTTCCCGGCGACCTTCGGGCTTGCCTGCTGCGCGATCGAGATGATGTCGACCGTTGCGCCGCGGTACGACATCGCCCGGTTCGGGGCCGAGGCCTTCCGTGCCTCGCCGCGACAGGCCGACCTGCTGATCCTGTCCGGCCGGGTCTCGATCAAGATGGCCCCGGTCATCCGCCGGATCTACGACCAGATGCTCGAGCCGAAATGGGCGATCTCGATGGGCGCCTGCTCCTCGAGCGGCGGCATGTTCTCCAATTACGCCGTGGTCCAGGGCGCCGACAAGTTCATGCCGATCGACGTTCACGTGCCCGGCTGCCCGCCGCGGCCGGAAGCGCTGCTTTACGGCTTCAACATGCTTCAGGAAAAGATCCGCGGCAACCCGACGCCCGGCTGGCGCTCCCGTTACAACGCGCACGGCACCGAGGAATGGGCCCGCGGCGGACCGGCATCGAAGCCTTCCGGGGAGGCGCTCGAGGCGTACGAGAAGGCCCGGGGGGTTCTCGGTGCCTGACGCACCCGGGCTGGAACTGATCCTCGCCGAGATCAACAAGACCGAGGCCGGCGCCGTAATCGACACCAGTTTCGATCGAGAACAGGCGTCGCTGATCGTCGACGCCACCAAGGTGATTCCTGTTCTCAAGTGGCTCAAGGAAACGCCGGGCCAGGAATACACGTTCCTTTCATCGGTCCATGGAGTGGACTACCTGCCGAACACTCCCCGCTTCGCGGTCCACTACGAGATGCTCAATCGCGCGCGGTATGAACGCTTGCGCATTAAGGCACTGTTGACAGACCCCGCGGTTGGGGACGGGACAGATGACGGCCTCCCGCACATCGACTCCTGTGTTGACCTGTTTCCCACTGCGGAATTTCAGGAGCGTGAGGTATACGACTTCTTCGGAATCGTGTTCGACGGCCACCCGGACATGCGCCGCATCCTCATGCCGGACGACTACGTCGGCTGGCCGCAGCGGCGGGACTTCCCGGTCGGCGGCGAACCGGTGATCTTCACGAAGGACGAAGTCGCCAGCCCGGGGTGGTGGCAATGAGCGACTTCGAACCGGAACTTCGCGACGAGGGCCTGACCGCCACCGCGCTCAAGGAAGAACTCGCCGAACGCCTGCCCGGGGCGACGATCGAACTCGCGCCCGAGCAGGAAATGATGACCATCAACATGGGTCCGCATCACCCCGCGACCCACGGCGTGCTGCGGCTGATCGTCGACCTCGAGGGCGAGGTCGTCAAGGACCTGAAGCCGGTCGTCGGTTACGTCCATACCGGCATCGAGAAGTCCTGCGAGACGATGAACTACTGGAAGGTCATCCCCTTCGTCGAGCGCATGGATTACCTCGCCTACTTCTCCAACATGGAGTCGTACTGCGGTGCGGTCGAGAAGCTGATCGACCTGGAGATCCCGCGCCGGGCGCAGTACCTGCGGGTGCTCCACCTTGAACTGAATCGCCTCCATTCACACTTGGTCTGGCTCGGCACGAGCGCGCTCGACCTCGGCGCGATGGGCGTCTACTTCTATTGCTTCCGTGACCGCGACCGGGTGCTTGACGTCTTCGAGATGTCGACCGGCCAGCGCATGCACACGCGGTACTTCCAGATCGGTGGAGTGGCAGAGGACATCCCGACCGGTTTCGAGAAGAAGGTCCGGGACCTGATCGTCACGATCAACACCGGGATCGACCAGTACGAGTCACTGCTCGACCGCAACGAGATCTTCCTGATGAGGACCAAAGGCATCGGCATCGTCTCCCGCGAACGCCTCCTCGAACTCGGTGTGACCGGACCGCTGCTCCGCGCCTCCGGCGAGGCCTGGGACTTGCGCAAGGAAGAGAACTGCCTCTGTTACGACGAGATGGATTTCGACATTCCGGTAGGCACGGTCGGTGACGGTTACGACCGGTACCGCGTCCGGCTGACCGAGATGCGCGAGTCGCTGAAGATCATCGAGCAGTGCCTGGACGGCATGCCGGAAGGCCCCTGGATCTCGGACGACCGCAAGTACGTACTGCCGCCGCGGGCCGAGCTCTCGACCTCGATGGAATCGCTGATCCACCACTTCAAGCTGGTCACGGAAGGATTCCGCGTGGCTCCGGGCGAGGTCTACAACCCGGTCGAGTCGCCACGTGGCGAGATCGGCTGCTTCATCCTGGCCGACGGCTCCTCGAAGCCGGCGCGGGTCCACTTCCGCGAGCCCTCCATGGTCAACCTGCAGGCCCTGCGTGACATGACGATCGGCGGGTACGTCGCCGACCTGATCCAGACCCTGGCCATGCTCGACCCGATCCTCGGCGGGATCGACCGGTGAACCATGGATAAATACATACCCCTCGAAGACTTCGTCGGACTGGAACTGCCGGTCGACGAAGCGAATACGACCGGCCGCCGGCCACTCGGCGAGCCGGAGCAGATTCCGGAGCTCTCCGACGTCAACTGCCCGGACGAACTGCGCCAGCAGATCGAGACTTTGATGGACCGCTACCCGGACAAGGATTCGAAGGAAGGCCACAAGTCGGCTTCGATCCCCGCGCTCTGGGCAGTTCAGCGCCAATACGGCTGGTGTACGCCGGAGGGCATCCTCCAGGCCGCCGCCGTGATGAAGGTGACGCCGGCCTACCTCGAATCGGTCGCTTCCTTCTACGACCTCCTGCGACTCGAGCCCTCCGGCACGAGCCAGGTGCTCGTCTGCACCAACATCTCCTGCTGGATGCGCGGCGGCGACGAACTGCTTGACGCCTTCTGCGAAGCCTCGGGCGCCGATCGGACCGAAGCCGGCCACGGCGGGACGCTTTCGGCCGATGGCGACGTGATGGTCTCCGGCTTCGAATGCCTCGGCGCCTGCGACTTGGCGCCGATGGCTTCGGTCAACGAGCGCTTCTTCGGACCGCTCGAGCCGGCCGACGCGAAGACCGTGATCGACCAGCTGCGCGACGGGGCCGATGTGCTGCCGGCGAAGTCGCTGGCGAAGCGGCCTCTGCCCGGCGGCGAGCAGGCGCCTGCCGATGACCGGACCGACGCCCTGAAAGGACCCAACCAGTGACCACGGACACCGGCATCAGGGAGACCAGGATCCTGCTGCGCCATGCCAGCGACCCCGACCTTCACAAGCTCGAGACCTACAAGTCCTACGGCGGCTACGCGACCCAGGAGCGGGCCTACACGGAACTCGAAGTCGACTGGATGGTCGACCAGCTCGAGGAGTCCGGCCTGCGCGGCCGCGGCGGCGCCGGTTTCCCGATGGGCAAGAAGGTTTCCTTCCTGCCGCACGGCGACCAGGCCAAGTACCTCTGCTGCAACGCTGACGAGTCCGAACCCGGCGCATTCAAGGACCGCGAGCTGATGCAGCGCAACCCGCACCAGCTGATCGAGGGCATCGCGATCGCCAGCCTCGCCGGCGACATCGGCCACGCCTTCATCTTCATCCGCGGCGAATACGACATGCAGGGCGACATCCTCGACGAGGCTGTCGCCGAGGCCTACGCCGCCGGCTACCTCGGCAGGAACATCCTCGGTTCCGGTCACGACCTCGAGCTGGTCGTCCACCGCGGCGCGGGCGCCTATATATGCGGGGAAGAAACCGCGCTCCTTGATGCATTGGAGGGGAAGCGGGGCAACCCCCGGCTGAAGCCACCGTTCCCGGCGGTCCAGGGCCTCTACGGCGGCCCGACCCTGATCAACAACGTCGAGACGCTCTCCAACGTGCCGCACGTGATCGCGAACGGGGCCGACTGGTTCAAGAGTTTCGGTACCGAGCAGTCGCCCGGCACCAAGGTCGTCTCGGTCTCGGGCTGTGTCAAGCGTCCCGGCAACTACGAAGTCGAGCTCGGCGTTCCGCTGCGCGGCCTGATTTACGGACTCGCCGGCGGACCGCTCGACGGACACGAGATCAAGGCCTTCTATCCGGGTGGATCATCGTCACCGGTGCTGGAGCCGAAGGACATCGACCTGCCTTACAGCTTTGAAGCGATGGCCGAGGCCGGATCGATGCTCGGTTCCGGTTCGATCATCATCGCCGACGACTCGGTTTCGATTCCGCACATGGCGCTGCGTACGGCCCGCTTCTACCACCACGAGTCCTGCGGCAAATGCACTCCGTGCCGCGAGGGAACCAACTGGACCGTGAAGATGCTCGAACGGGTGGTCCGCGGCGAGGCGACGCCGATGGACCTCGACATCATCTCCTCGGTCCAGAACAACATCATCGGCAACTGCCTCTGCGTGCTCGGCGATTCGATGGCGATGCCGGTCAGCTCGATGGTCAACAAATTCCGGGAGGAGTTCGAAGAAGTGATCGCCGGCGCGGCGATGTCGGACTTCCCGACCGAACCGCGCCTCGTCGGCAGGCCGATTCCGGTCGGGGCCCAGGAAATGAGCGAACACTGATGGCAAAAGCCAGGCCCAACTCGATCACCCTGACCATCGACGGCCGAGAGATCGCCGCAAACGAAGGTGCGATGCTGGTCGACGCCGCAAAGCACGGTGACATCGAGATCCCGGTCTTCTGTTATGAGCCGAAGCTCGGACAACCGGTCGGCGCCTGCCGTATGTGCCTGGTCGAGATCGAAGGCATTCCCAAGCTCCAGACCGCCTGTTCGACTCCGGTTCGTGACGGCATGGTCGTCCACACCCAGACAGCGCAGGTCAAAGAGGCGCAGAACGCGATCGTTGAGTTCCTGCTGGTCAACCATCCGCTCGACTGCCCCGTCTGTGACAAGGGCGGCGAGTGTCCGCTCCAGGACATCTCGATGGGATGGGGCACGGACCGCAGTCGCGTGGTCGACGAGAAGCGTCACTTCGAGAAACCGGTCTCATTGTCACCGCTGATCGCGATCGACCGTGAGCGCTGCATCATGTGTTACCGCTGCGTGCGTTTCAGCCAGGAAGTCCCCGAGGACGGCCAGCTCCAGATCCTCGAACGCGGAGATCGCAGTTTCATCGGCACTTTCAACGACCAGCCATACATCGCTCCGTTCACGGGCAACATCACCGAGCTTTGTCCGGTCGGCGCGCTCACCAGCTACACCTACCGTTTCCGGGCCCGCCCCTGGGACATCGAACAGGGCGGCTCGGTCTGCACGCTCTGTCCCGGCCAGTGCAACGTCAGCTTCACCGTGCGCGACGAACAGGTCAGCCGCGTACTCGCCCGCGACAACGAAGCGGTCGACGACGGCTGGCTCTGCGACCGCGGTCGTTACGGGTTCCAGATGATGTACTCGGCCGACCGGGTCCTCAACCCGTACGCGAACATCGACGGGCATCCGGTCCCGGCCTCCTGGCCGGAAGCGATCGAGGTCGCAGCCACCGGAATACAGGCAGCCGGCAGCTCGGTCGCCGCCCTGGTCGGTGATGCCTCGAACGAAGAAGGATTCATCCTGCAGAGTCTGATCCGTGAAGGACTCGGATCGAACGACATCGACAGCCGCCAGGCGCCGAACGCCGGACGCGCGGCGAGGGTAAAGCTCACCGACCCGGCGATCCAGGCCACGGTGGTCGACATCGACACCGCCGATGTCGTGCTCATGGTCGGCACCGACCCGATCCACTCGGCACCGACCTTTGACCTGCGCGTCCGGAAGGCAGTCCGCCGGAACGGCACCGTGCTCGGCGTTGCGACCGACCGGCCGAGCGCCCTCGACGGAGGAGCAACAGAAGTAGACCGTTACGCCCCGGGACAGCAGCTCGCCTACCTGCGCCAGCTGACTGCCGAGGTCAAGGACGGCGCCGACTCCGGCATGGCCGCCCTGCTGCGCCAGGCCGAGCACGCCGTGATCATCTGGGGCGAGCGCCTCGGCCGCGGCAACGACGGCCCCGCGGCGATCGACAGCCTGCTCGAACTGACCGAAGCCCTCGGCCTCGCCGCCAAAGAGGACTCGGGCCTGATCGAAATCCCCGACATCTCAAACGCCAGAGGACTGAGAGAAGTCGGGTGCCTACCTGACTCGGGCCCAGGTCTGACGGAAGTAACAAACGGAAGAGACGTAGAAGAAATCAGG
Source organism: Thermoleophilia bacterium (assembly GCA_016650125.1). Taxonomy (GTDB): domain Bacteria; phylum Actinomycetota; class Thermoleophilia; order Solirubrobacterales; family 70-9; genus 67-14. The sequence continues at coordinate 125,472 of JAENWT010000005.1, read as the reverse complement.
GCCGGACTCGAATCAGGAGAAGTCAAGTCCCTGGTCCTCTTTGGGGTCGATCCAATCCGAGACTTCCCAGACACAGAAGGCTGGCGCCGCGCTCTGGAGAACGCCGACCACGTGGTCTGCTTCTCAATGACAGCAACAGATTCATCCGAATACGCAAACGTAGTCTTCCCAACAGAATCACACGCGGAAAAAGACGGAACAGTCACACACACAGAGGGCCGTCTCCAACGAGTCCGTCCCTCAGCGGAGCGTCCGGGCGACATCCGCCCAGGATGGCTGGTCCTCGCCGAACTGTCAGCAGCCCTCGGCCACGAGACCGACATCCACTCAGGACCACAGGCCCTGGAAGCGATCACAAAGGCAGTCCCCTTCTACGCCGGTCTGACCGACAAGGAAATAGGAGGACGAGGCATCCGTTGGCAGGAACGTCCTCAGGCTTCAGCATTCACCACGGGCGCAGCGACGTCAGCCGGACCGGGCGTCACCTCCGGAGCCGACGTCCCGGCGGAGGAGATGACGCCCGATTCGGCCAGCACAGAGGCAACATCCCAGGGCGCCTCATCCGGCGGATACTCCCCGGCCTCGGTCGGTACCGATATCGAATCTGGAGCCGCCGTCCCGGCGGAAGATTCGATGTCGGTGGCGGCCGTGAAAGATGGGCTGACGCTGGGGACCTACCGAGACCTTTGGGCGAGTCCAGTTACTGATCTCAGTCCTGCCCTTAATTATTTGATCCCAGCGCAGCGACTCGAGATTTCTGTCGCTGATGCGAAGCGTCTTGGGCTGAGTCGAGGCGACGTCGTCGGAGTGAAGTCTGGAGACACCGAAGTCGTCGCTCATGTGGCAATTCGTGGAGCGATGCCCGAAGGGACCGTCTTCCTGATGGAAGGTACCCTGGAAGGCAACGCCAACGTGTTTTCGAATGGCGTGCCGAAGCAGGTCGAGATCGGCAAGCCCACGGCACCGCTGGAAGTCGTCATGGCGGGCAGCGATTCGGCTTCGGACGGAGACCAGTAACCGAAGTGACAGCGCTTCTGGCCGACACCAGTTACGTCGAGGCGACCTGGATCCTGGTCGTCAAGTCGCTGATCATCTTCATCGTGATCCTCTCGATCGTGCCCGTCGTGCTGCTCGTGGAACGCAAGCTGCTCGGCCGTTTCCAGCAGCGGTACGGACCGAACCGGGTCGGCCCGTATGGCGCAATCCAGCCGCTCGCCGACGTCGGCAAGCTGCTCTCCAAGCAGAGCTTCCGGCCAAAGGGTGCGGTGCCGTTCCTCTACGAGATCGCGCCGGCGCTGAGCATCTTCTCGGCGGTGATCACGCTCGCGATCCTGCCGTTCGGGGACGTGCAGGGCGGCTGGGGCCTCTACGGCATCGATGTGTCGATCGGCATCCTCTACTTCTTCGCCTTCAGCTCGATCGGTTTCTACGGCCTATTGCTAGGCGGCTGGGCCTCAGGCTCGAAGTTCAGCTTCCTCGGAGCGATGCGCTCGGCCGCGCAGCTGATCTCGTACGAAATCGCGATGGGCCTCTCGCTGCTCGGCGTGGTGATGATGGCCGGGTCGCTGTCGCTGGTCGACATCGTCAAGGCCCAGGGTGAGATCTGGTACGTCGTGCCGCAGTTCGTCGGCTTCCTGATCTTCCTGGTCGCCGGCTTCGCCGAGACCAACCGCCCGCCCTTCGACCTGCCCGAAGCCGACGCCGAACTCGTCGCCGGCTACCAGACCGAGTACGGCGGCATGCGTTTCGGCTCGTACATGTTCGCCGAATACATGGAGATCCTGATCGTCTCCGGTATCGCCTCGACCATGTTCCTCGGCGGCTGGATGGGCCCGGGCCCGGCCTGGCTCGATCCGGTCTGGATGCTTGCCAAGATGCTGCTGCTGACCGGATTCTTCATCTGGATCCGGGCAACGCTGCCGCGTTTCCGTTACGACCAGCTGATGAGCTTCGGCTGGAAGATCCTCCTTCCGCTCGCAACCCTCAACGTGCTGGTCACGGCAATTCTGGTGGTAGTCGCATGAGCATTCGTCCCGAAGAGATCAAAGTCGTCCCGCGCGGCCCCGAACCCGGCGGCTGGGGCGGCGCCTACCGCGCCTTCGGCGAGACGTTGCGCGGGCTGCGCACGACCATGGGCCGGCTGTTCGACGCCCCGGTGACGATCCAGTACCCGGAAGAGAAGACCCCGGTCTACCCGCGCTTCCGCGGCCGCCACAAGCTTCACAAGTTCGAAGACTCGGATCTCGAGAAATGCGTCGGCTGTTCACTTTGCGCCGCCGCCTGCCCGGCCGAATGCATCCGGGTCGTCGCTGCCGAGAACATCCCCGGCGAGCGGGTCTCCGCCGGCGAGCGTTACGCCGCGGTCTACGAGATCAACCTCTCGCGATGCATCTTCTGCGGTTACTGCGAGATGGCCTGTCCGTTCGACGCGATCACCATGGGCCACGACTACGAGATGGCCGACTACAACCGCAGCGACCTGATTTTCACCAAGGAGATGCTGCTGGCCGAGCCGATCGAGCGCACACCACTGAGGGGAGAGGGCGAGTAGTGGTCGAAGTCGCCTTCTTTGTCGGAGCGATCGGAGCGATCGGCGGTGCCGTCGCCGTGGTCGCCCTGCGCAACCCGTTCTACAGCGTGTTGGCGCTGGTCGTTCACCTCGTCTTCCTGGCCGGGATCTTCCTGCTGCTACGGGCCCAGTTCATCGCCGCCGCCCAGATCGTCGTCTACGCCGGCGCGGTCATGGTCATCTACGTCTTCGTCGCGGCCTACGTCGGCGGGATCGAAGAACCGATGTTCGATTCCTCACCGATGCTGAAGATCATCGGGCCGATCCTGGCCGTGGCGCTGTTCGTCGAGATCTCGATCGCCGTACTCGGCTCGTCCCTGACCGCACTCTCCAGCACTGGGACGGAGGAGATCAATGGTGGTTTCGGCACACCCGAAGCGGTCGGCAAGCTGATGCTCGAGGACTTCCTGGTCGCCTTCGAGGCGGCCTCGCTCCTGCTGCTGGTCGCGGCCGTCGCCGCGATCATCCTCGCCGGGCGCAAAAAGGCAGAAAAGGAAGCCGCCTGATGGACATCGAGTGGTACCTCGTCCTTTCCGCCCTGCTCTTCTCGATCGGGTTCATCGGCGTGCTGATCCGCCGTAACCCGGTGGTCATCCTGCTCTGCCTCGAACTAATGCTGGGTGCCGGCGCCCTGGCGATGCTGGCCTTCAGCCGGATGCTCGGCGACCAGGACGGCCAGGTCATGGTCCTGATCGTGCTCGTCGTGGCCGCCTGCGAAGTTGTGGTCGGCCTCGGAATCGTCGTCGCGATGTTCCGCCGCCGTTTGCCGCTTGACGTCGATGACATGAAGGAGCTCAAGGGATGAGCGCGGCAACCTGGGGGTGGCTCGTCCTGCTCTTCCCGCTGCTCGGCTCGGTACTGATCGGGTTCACCTTCCGGAAGATCCCGCCGAAGGCTGCCGGAGCGATCGGGATCGGCGCGATCGCCGCCGCCTTCCTCTGCGGCATCGGTGCCCTGATTGCTATCCAGGGCGAGCCATCCGAGTCGCGTCACGTCGCTTCGAGCCTCTGGGAGTACGCGACAATCGGTGATTTCAAGATCGACCTCGGCATCTATGTCGATCCGCTTTCAGTCTTCATGGTGCTCGTCGTCACCGGCGTCTCGACCCTCATCCACATCTACTCCTTCTCGTACATGCAGTCGGACGAGGGTTATCACCGGTTTTTCAGCTACCTCAACTTCTTCGTATTCTCGATGTTGCTGCTGGTGCTGGCCGGCAACTTCGTCCTGCTGATCGTCGGCTGGGCTTTCGTCGGTTTCGCCTCGTACGCGTTGATCAGCTACTGGTACCGCCGCGAAACCGCGACCAAGGCCGGCATGAAGGCATTTGTGATCAACGTGATCGGCGACGTCGGGCTTTACATCGCGGCGATCCTCATTTTTCGCGAGCTCGGAACGGTCGACTACGGTGCGGTTTTCGAAAAGGCGCCCGATGCCTTCCAGGCGAACGAGTGGAGCATCGTCGCGATCTGCCTCTGCCTGCTGGTCGGCGCCTTCGCGAAGTCTGCGCAGATGCCGTTCCACACCTGGCTCGCCGACGCCATGGAAGGCCCGACCCCGGTCTCCGCACTGATCCACGCGGCGACCATGGTCACCGCCGGCGTCTACCTGATCGCCCGGACCCACCCCCTGTTCGAACTGGCTCCGACCGCGGCCGACATCTCCGCCTTCGTCGGCCTGGCGACCTTGCTGATTGCCGGCACGATCGCGGTCGTCGTGGTCGACCTCAAGCGGATCATCGCCTACTCGACCATGAGTCAGATCGGCTACATGGTCGTCGGCGTTTCGATCGGCGCCTACTCGGCCGGCCTCTTCCACCTGATGACCCACGCCTTCTTCAAGGCCCTGCTCTTCATGGCGGCCGGTTCGATCATCTCGGCGATGGCCAACATGCAGAACATCGACCGGATGAAGGGCTTCGGCAAGGCGATGCCGTTCACCTCGGCAATGCTGATCATCGGTGCCTTCGCGCTGGCCGCCTTCCCCGGTACCTCGGGCTGGTTCTCCAAGGACGAGATCATCGACTACGCCAGTTTCCGCGGCGGGATCTACGAAGTAATGGCGGTTGGGATGCTGATCGGCGCCTTCCTCACCGCGATCTACTCCTACCGGATCCTCTTCCGGATCCTGCCGGGCAAGCCCTGCGACGAGGCCCAGTACCTGATCGACAACGGCCACGTGATTCACGGTAAACCCAGGAATCCGCACACCCTCGAACCCGAGGACACGGAAGTCGGGTACCCCGGGAAGGAGCATCACATCGCGGAGCAGGCCCCGGGGATGAAGATCGGCATGGCAGTACTCGGCTTCCTCGCCCTGGTGGGCGGACTGCTCCAGGTCCCCGGGGTGGACGAAGTGGTCACCAATTTCCTGGAGCCGACCTTCGAGGCGGCACCGCTCAGCCACATCCATCCGACGACCCACGAAGCCTGGCTCGGCCTGACTAAGGGCGGCATCATCTCGGTGTTCGGCCTCTTCGTGGCCTGGGTTGCCTACATGAAGAAGCCCGGGATCCCGCCGGCCCTCCAAAAGCGATTCCCGGGCGTTCACTCCCTGCTTTTCAACAAGTGGTACTTCGACGAAATAATCGATTTCCTGATCGTCAACCCGGTAAAGGCGTTTGGTCGTTTCAGCAGCAACGTCTTCGAGCGCTACGTGATCGACGGCCTGACCAGTGGTACGGCCGGCGTGATCCGTTCGGCCGGCGGCACGGTCCGTGACCTCCAGTCCGGCCTGCTGCGCGGCTACGCGGTGCTGATGCTGTTCGGCGTGGTCGGCCTCATTCTCTACTTCCTGATCAGGAGCATCTGATGCTGAGTCTGATCATCTGGATCCCACTCGTCGCCGGGCTCATCGCTGCCCTGGCGCCGCGCCGCTTCGCACCCTGGATCGCCGGCACCGGTGCCACCGCAACCCTTGCGCTGGTCATCGCTGTCCTCATCGGATTCGACCCGGACGGCGGCATGCAGTACGTCACCGACGTCACCTGGATCCCCGGCCTCGGCGTGGACTACAACCTCGGCATCGACGGCCTCTCGATATTCCTGGTCCTGCTGACCGCGGTCGCCTGGGTCCCCGCGATCGCCTTCACCGCGAGCCGCGGCACCGAGCGCAGCGGGCTTTACTTCCTGATGCTGCTCGCCGGCGAGACGGCAACACTCGGCGCCTTCCTCTCTCAGGACCTGCTGCTCTTCGTCCTCTTCTTCGACCTGATGATCGTGCCGTTCTACTTCCTCTTCGGCATCTGGGGCAAGGACCGGGACGGAGTCACGGCCTCGTCGGCGACGCTGAAGATGATCGTCTTCACCCTGATCGGGTCGCTCCTGATGCTGGTCGGCGCGATCGCCCTCGCGGTGATTTCGGCCGACGGTGGGGACCTGACCTTCAACATGACCGAGCTGGCGGCCCGGGGGCTGCCGAGCGGCTCGCAGAACTGGATCTTCTGGTTCTTTGCCGCCGCCTTCCTGGTCAAGATGCCGGCCTTCCCCCTCCACGGCTGGATGCCGGACGCCTACCGGGCGGCGCCGCTGCCGGCCCTCGCCGTCTTCTCGGGGGTCCTCTCCAAGGTGGGCGCCTACGGCTTCCTGCGGGTGGTCCTGCCGCTCATGCCCGACGCGACCGAGCTCTTCCAGACTGTGATGCTCATCCTCGGAGTCGCAACGATCATCTACGGCTCGGTCATGGCCTTCACCAAGACCGACCTCCGGCTGATCCTCGGCTTCTCGTCGGTCGCCCAGCTCGGTTTCATCACCGCCGGCATCTTTGCCCTGAATACTTCCGGTGCGGAGGGAGCCGTCTTCCAGATGGTGAACCACGGTCTCGTCGTCGTCCCGGCCTTCCTGATCGTCGCGCTGATCGCCGAGCGGACCGGCAGCGAGGACATCTCCCGAATGGGCGGGCTGGCGAAGAAGGCACCGGTCTTCGCCGTGATCTTCCTGATCGTCACCATGTCCACCCTGGCGCTCCCCGGCTCGCCCAACTTCATCGGTGAGTTCTTCATCCTGAACGGGATCCTCCAGACTGATGTCGCCCTGGCGATCATCGCTTCGAGCGGAGTCGTGTTCGCCGCCTTCTACGCGCTGCGGATGTACCAGCTCTCGATGCACAATCCGTTGTCCGGGGGTGCCGATTCCCGGGAGATCTCCGTACGTGACGGGCTGATGATCGTGCCGATGGTGCTGGTCACCGTGGTGCTCGCCTTCTGCCCGCAGCTGATCATCCACGGCTCCGAGCCGGCGGTCGACACGGTCGTCACGCTGAGCAACGCGGAGGCGGCCAAGTGACCTTCGAGGCCCCGTCAATCGACTACGCGGCACTCTCGCCGATCATCGCCTTGACTGCCGGGCTGGTCATGCTGGTTCTGGTCGCCGTCTTCGATTCACTCAAGCGCTTCGGTTCCGGCCTCGCGCTGCTGACCCTCGCCGTGACCGCGGGCTGCCTGATCTGGCAGTGGGACACCAACACCGACCTGGTCGCCGGATCGCTCCACTTCGACGGCATCACCGTGACGCTGTCGCTGCTCTGCGTGGTCTCGGCCGCGGTGGCCGTGCTGCTCTCGATCGGGGACCCCGCCGAGAAGCAGACGGGCCGCAGTGACTACCTCGCCCTCCTGATGGGATCCGTCCTCGGCATGGTGATGCTCACCCAGGCCAACAACATCATCACCTTCTTCGTGGCGCTCGAACTGCTCTCGATCCCGCTCTACGCGCTCTGCGCAACCAACCTGAGAAAACGCGACTCGCTCGAGTCGGGGCTCAAGTACTTGATCATCGGGTCGCTCGGCTCGGCCACGCTGCTCTACGGCCTGGCCTTGATCTACGGCGTGTCCGGCGCCACCGAATTCCCCCAGATCGCGGCCGGCTTCCTCGGCGACGGTTCGACCGAGCAGATCAACAAGCTGGTCTCCGATCCCCTGGCCCTGGTCGGCGTCGGCATGGTCACGGTGGGCCTCGCCTTCAAGGTATCGATCGCTCCGTTCCACCAATGGACCCCGGACGTCTACCAGGGCGCACCGACACCGATCACCGCTTTCATGGCCGTCGCCACCAAGGCGGCCGCCTTCGCGATCTTCATCCGCTTCTTCTTGGTCGCCCTGATCGGCCTGGTCGACGGTTGGGACGTCATGCTCGCGGCGCTGGCCGCACTCTCGATCGTCGTCGGCAACGTCGGTGCCCTGACCCAGAACTCGCTCAAGCGCATGCTCGGATACTCCGGGATTGCCCAGGCCGGCTACATGCTGTGCGGCATCGTCGTCGCCAGCCAGGACGGAATTTCGGCGCTGGTCTTCTATCTCGCCGCCTACGTGGCGATGAATTTGGCTGCTTTCGCCGTGCTGGTCGTCCACGAGCGTCAGAACGGATTCAGCGACGACATCTCTTCGCTCCGCGGACTCGGGCGCAGCAAGCCGCTGCTGGCGTGGCCGCTGACGATCGCGATGCTGGCCCTGGCCGGGCTGCCACCGACCGCCGGCTTCATCGGCAAGCTCTACCTGATCGAGGCCCTGGTCGACGCCGACTGGACCTGGCTTGGTGTGATGATCGCCGTCGGCACGATGATCTCGCTGGTCTATTACCTGCGGGTGGTCGCCGCGGTCTGGATGAACCCCGAACCCGAGGCTTCGCCCGCGGATGAAATCAACACCGCCGGCTTGCCAACCGCCGTCGCCGGCGCCCCGGTCGACGAGTTTTACGACCCCGAGGCGCACCGACGCTGGTACCTGGTCCTGCCCGCGGTACTCGGCGCCGCGGCCACGGTCTTCTTCGGCGTGATCCCGCAGCCGCTGGTCGAGTTCGCCCAGCACGCGGTATCCGGCTACGTCACCTGATTTCGATCGTCGTGGCGACGCTCGCCGGTACCAGCCCTCGCTGCCCGTTTCACTGATCGTCTATGCGCGAAGGTAGTAACTATGGAGGCAGGACTCGACAGCGTTCGCATTGAGATGCTCGGCCAGTTTCGCATTGCCGATGGCGACCGCGTGGTCGCGCTTGGCGACTGGCCGGCTCGCCGACCCCGGGAGCTGGTCGAGCTGCTGGCTCTCTCCGATGGTCACGTTCTTTTTCGCGATCAGGTGATCGAGCAGCTCTGGCCGCACCTCGACGAAAAGGCTGGTGCGGCCAACCTCCGCAAGGCGGCCCATCACGCCCGGCGAGTGCTCGGGAAACCGGAGGCGGTCGTGCTGCGGGCAGGACGCGTCGAGCTGTATCCGGACCACCACCTTATCGTCGACGTCGAACGCTTCCTTCTTGATGCAAGACTGGCACTTGAGAGCCCTGACGATCTGGCGTGTGCGAGGGTAGCCGGGGCTTACGGCGGAGAGCTGCTCCCGCATGCCCGGTATGAAGCGTGGACCCAGGAGCCGGGACGGCAGGTACATGCCCGCCTCGCGGAGCTGTTGCGCCGCGCCGGCGAGTGGGAGCATCTCGTGGAGATCGAGCCGACTGACGAGGCAGCATGCCGGGAACTTATGCGCGCGGCGATCGATGCCGGTGAGCGGCATGTTGCGATTCGCTGCTACGAGCGTCTCAGAATCGCGTTGATCCGCGATCTGGGGACGCGACCGAGCCTCGAGACGCTCGTACTGCACGACCGCTGTACCTCCGGCGTCCGACTGGATGAGCAGGCGTTCGTCGGCCGAGATACGGAGCTGGGGGAGGCCCGGGTGCTTCTGAAGTCGGTAGCGGGCGGTACTGCGTCGGCCCTGATCGTCCGAGGCTCAAGCGGCATCGGCAAGTCGGCGTTCTGCCGCAGGGTCGTTGACTCGGCGCGAGACGACGGCTGGCGGGTGATCTCCGTCGCGGCCTCGGGGGCCGGGGTGCCGTACGGTCCGGTCGGCGACGCTGTTGAACAACTACTGGTCGACGGGCGCGGTTGGCTGGACACACTCCCGGCGCGCTTGCGATCGATTCTGACTGAGCTGTCCCCCCTCGCCGGTCCGGCGGCTCCTCTGGCGGGGCCCGTGACCCGCCACCAGGTCGTCGCAGCGCTGCGACGCGCCCTCACTTCGCCGACGGCCGACACCCCGACCGTCATTCTGGTCGAGGATGCTCACCTCCTTGACGAGGCGACCGCAGATGTTCTGCATCAGATTGTGGCAGGCGGCGGCCAAGACCCGCTGCTCATCTTGCTTGCCTGTCGAGCGGAGTGGATCCGGACGAGCCTGCCGCGCGGAATTACCGAGCTTGCCAGCGGCGACCGGACCCTGTCTCTGCGACTCGGTCCGCTCGCCGACGACCAGCTCTCGGAGCTTGTCGCGCTGGCTGCTGCGGTGAACCCGAGTCCTGAGGTGGTCGCAAGGATTGTCACCGCGGCCCAGGGCAGTCCCTTCTTTGCGGTTGAGCTCGCTCGCGGATTGACCTCCGCCGAGCGGGAACCGCTGCCCGAGACGGTGCGGCAGGCCATAGGCACAAGCCTCGCCGGACTGGACCCGGCAACCCTGGAGGCGTTGACGTCTCTGGCCGTGGTCGAGGACGAACTGGACTTGGCCAGCGTATTGGCCCTCACGGGCTTGCGGGAGCAGTCCGCGTTCGCGATGCTCGATGCCGCGCTGGATCTCGGAGTTCTCGTAGTTGCCGGCACGCGCTACCGCTTCCGGCATGCACTCGTCCGGCAGGTACTGACCGACGAGCTGCCGGCGCACCGCCGAGTGGACCTGCACCGTGACGCCGCCGGACGCCTGGATGCTGCGGGTGGCGCCCCGGAGTTGATCGCGTATCACTGGATGAAGGGAGAGAAGCCCGAGGAGGCGGTCGACTGGCTACTGGCGGCCGCGCGCCGTGCGGTCAGTATCGGAGCTTTCGCCGACGCGCTGGTGCAGGTCGAGAAGCTGCTCATCGTGGAGCCGGCACATCACGACGGTCTCTGCCTGCGCGCAGAAGTCCTCGATGCGCTGGGTGATGGCCGGGCACCCGAAGCCTACGCCGCCGCTGCGACAGCGCTCGGCGACCCCGAGGCTCAGGAGTTGCGAGCACGACAGGCCCTCGCGCAGCTGAAAGCCAGCGACCCGAACAGCGCTCTGCGCACGCTTGAGGGAGTCAACCCGAAGACAACGGCGGGTCGTCTCGCCGAGGCCCTGACCCTGAGTGCGGCCGCGGCCATCGGGCGCTACGCCGACGCCGACACAGCCGCAGAGAAGGCAGAGGTGGCAGGCAGACTCGCCATCGAACTCGGTGACCCCGGATTCATTCTTGACGCCGCCTGGGCGCAGGCGCTGGCGGCACATGCCAAAGGAGAGCTGCCGGCGCGGCTTCGCGAGTTTCTGCGTTCCACCCAGGATCTGCCTGAGCTCGCGACCCGGGTCTTCGACGGACAGCTGTGCGTCACCGAGCGGATGCTTTACGGCGGGCTGCCCAACGACGAGATCATCGCCTTCGCCGACGAACTCGCCTCAGAGGCAAGCCGGATCGGCGCAGCCCGCGGCCTCGCGTTCGCGCTGACGCTGCGGGGGGAAGCCGGCCTGCTCGCCGGGAGGCTCGAGGAGGCCGACCGCGACTTCACCGAGGGCGCACGCCTGCACGGCCGGATCGGTGCGGTTGCCGGCGAGGCGCTCTCGCTGCTGGGAAGCGCTCAGGTCGCCATATATCGCGGCCAGCCGAAGTACGCACAGCCCCTGCTGGCCGATGCTCTGCTCATGGCACGCGAGTCCGAGATCGGCCATCACACCCTCGATCGCATCTACGGTGCCATGGTTGAGGCCGCCCCGGATCCGGTGAGTGCCGCCTGTCTGGTGCGCGAGGCGGAAACATCCATCCAGGGGCCGGCAGAAACCTGTCCGACCTGCCGCATCGCTTTCATCGTTCCGGCGACGATCGCTTCGGCCCGGGCCGGCGACCTCGACCGCGCAGAAAGGTACGCGCAGGAATGCCAGACGGCACTCGAGATCGTCGCGCTTCCGCCAGCCTGGCAAGCCGCCGTCGAGGAAGCACGCGGCTGGGTCGCGCACGCCGGCGCACATCCCGACGCCGCCCGTCGGCACTTCGGCGCGGCAGCGGATGGCTTTACAGCATGGGGTCAGCCGCTCGACGCCGAGCGCTGCGCGAAGCACTCCTGCGACTAGGGAACGTCTCGGGAACGCCGCAGCGGGAAGCTGGTTCGAGTCGTCGCAAACCGGCGACGGAAACGAAACACCCATGACCCAGGAGGTCTCCAATGCGTTCCATCAAACGTCAGGACGTTCCCGTAGCCATCGCCGACGGCGATCTCGAGGTCCGTGTTCTGGATCAGGAAGGTCTGATGGTCGGGTTCGTCCGATTGCCTGCCGGTGCCGACCTTCGCCCCGCCACCAAAGGCCTGCCCGATGACCTGTGTCCCTGTCCGCACTGGGGCTACATGCTCAAGGGGTGCGTTCGCATGCACACGAGCGACGGTCAGCAGGACTTCGTTGCCGGCGAGGCCTTTTACTGGGCTCCGGGTCACGCACCCGAGGCTCTCGAGGACAGCGAATACGTCGACTTCTCACCGACCCGCGAGTTCCAGCCCGTCCTCGATCACATCACCGGGGCATAGGCGACTGCCGTTCCTGCGACAACCCCCCCAGGGGTGTTCCCCGAAATAGGGGTCTCGATCCTCTCGGTAAGGGTGGTCTCCGGTAACGGTGGACGCCTGAACCGGGCATCGATCCGGACCGCATTGATGAGGTAACTCACGATCGCCGAGCCTTCGCCTGAAAGCGGCCACGCCGCGGGCCGGGTTCTGAGTGACGCCAGCGAATAAGGTTCCCGCGTGATCTGGATCCTCCTTGCCATCGTCATCTCGACGCTGGTCGGGATTTACGCCGAGCGCCGCTGGCCCGACCAGGCGGGCCAGGGATCACGGACCTCGCTGACCATCCTGCTGTTCGGCGTCATGCCGCCGATCATCTTCCTCAACCTGGCTCACGCCCACCTCGACGCCGGTGCCGGGATCGGGCTGGTCCTCGGGCTGATCGCCGTCTCATTGGTCGGTTGTGCCGGCTGGGTGCTGGCGGTTCCGATCCTGAAGCTGCCGCGGCCGGTCGCCGGCGCGGTGATCTGCTGCGTGATCACCAGTAACACCGGTTACCTGGGGTATCCGATGGTCCTGACCCTGATGGGCGGAGATGCGCTGAGCCAGGGTGTGATTTACGACGTCGTGGTCAGCGGCACCGCCCTGATGCTGCTCGCCTTCGGTGTAGGCGCCGCCTTCGGCACGCGGGCGGGGGAGGGCTTCAAGCAGCGCTTGCGTGCGTTCTTCCTCAAGAACCCGCTGCTGCTGGCCGGCGTGCTGGGGATCCTCGCGCCGAGCTGGCTGGCGCCGGAGATCCTGGTCGACATCTCGCGCGTCCTCGTCATGCTGATCCTGCCGGTCGGTTTCTTCGCCGTGGGGGCGGTGCTGGCCGAGGAGGAGAGAATCGGGGCGATCAAGCTGCCGCCGCGGATCCACCGGCAGATCGGCGGCATCATCGCGATCCGCCTGATGCTCTCCCCGGCCCTGCTCTTCGTCCTCTCGATGCCCTTCACCGGCATCCCGCATTCGTACTACCTGATGGCGGCGATGCCCACGGGGCTCAACGCGGTGATCGTCGGCCACACCTACGGCCTCGACTTGAGGACCACGGCCGAAGCGGTCGTTTACACGACCGCGATAGTCGTGGTCGGTGCCGTCGGCTGGGCCGTTCTGCTGTGAGGGCACCGCAACTGCTTCGCTGATCCGGGTTTCCTTCGTTTGCCTGCCGTTCCGGGCATCAAGACGAATCAGGGGAGACACCGTGGGAAAAGTAAGTCTGCGCATTGCAATCGGGGGGATCGCGATTGCCATCGCCATGCTCGCCGGGGTATCGGGCTCGTCCGCCGCGACGATCAACGTGACCACGACCATCGACGAATTTGAATCCGGCAACCGCTGCTCACTCCGGGAAGCGCTCTGGTCGGCCAACAACGACGACGTGATCAAGGCCGTCGGCTGCAAGGCCGGCAGCGGCAAGGACAAGGTCGTCGTGCCGTCCGGTCGCTTCAACCTGACCCGGCGCAACGTCGCCCCCGTACCGCTCGAAGGCGAAGAACTTCTGCCGGCGCCCAAGATCGAGGACCTCGGCGAGACCGGTGACCTCGACCTCACCGCGCCGGTGACGTCAACGATCACGGCGGCGGAATCCTCAACGAAGGTGGCCTGACCGTGCGTTCGAGCACGATCGTTGGCAACCGCGCGATCTACGGCGGAGGCATCTCGACCGCCGGTGAAAGCGTCTCGAGTTGCGGAACGCTCTGATCGCCGACAACCAGGACAACGGTTTCGAGGCCAGCGATTGCGCCAAGCTCGGCGGCACGATCACCTCGCAGGGCCACAACCTGGTCAGCAACGCGAACGGCTGCGACTACGTCTCGGCGACGGGCGACATCATCAACCGTGAAGCCGGGCTGCTCGGCCTGAATTACAACGGTGGCCCCACCTGGACCAACGCCCTGAAGAGCATAAGTCCGGCGATCAACAAGGGCGCCGGCTGCCCGCCGAAGGACCAGCGCGGAGTAGAGCGCACCAGCAAGTGCGACATCGGCGCCTGGGAACTGGCGTACTGCCAGGGCGCGGTAATCAATCGCATCGGTACCGAATCGGCCGACCTCCTGACCGGCACCTCCGGGCGCGACGGCATCCTCGGCCTCGGTGGTCAGGACACGCTGCGCGGCCTCGGAGGCAACGACGGCCTCTGCGGAGGCAAGGGCCCGGACGTGCTCGGAGGCGGCCCCGGCAAGGATGGTCTGGACGGCGGCCCCGGCAAGGACAACTGCCTCGGCGCCACAGCCAAGGACAAGCTCGCCAAGTGCGAGCTGCCCAAGCAGAAGAAGAACAAGAAAGGCAAGAAGGGCCGCCGGTAGGCCCTTCTGCGCCGGTAGGCCAATGTGGTGGGGCATGCAGCCACGGTTCATCGAAGCTGAGACCATGGGTGCATGCTCCATCACGCTGCTTTGGAAATCAGCCCGGATCACGTCGCCGACGACAGCCGGTTCTGGACCCTTGCCGGGTTCGAGGAGGTCGATGTGCCCGAGGCCCTCCGCGACAGTTACACGTGGTTTGAGAAGGCCGGCACCCAGATCCATCTGGTCCAGACGGAGAATCCCGTGATCCCGGTTGTTGGACACGTCGCGATCGTCGCCCGGGACTTCGAAGAGACCCTCAAGCGCCTGGTCGACGGCGGCTTTGAGGCAGATGAACGGCGCGAACTCTGGGGAGCCCGCCGCGTCAAGCTGTCCAGCCCCAGCGGCCACAAGGTGGAGATCATGGCCGCCGCCCCATCGAGGAGCGCCAAGTCCGCCTGAGCGGCAAAGCCCTGACCTCCGGCGGCGCGGTCATCGCGCTTGCCCTGCTCCTCCTGCTCGTTGTGGTCCTCGGTCCCCGCCTGTTCGGTACTGGCAGCAGTGGCGCTGCCGAGCCGGCGGTCGAAGTCGATCCGACTACCCCTGTGGTACTGATCATCCTCGACGAGCTCCCGAGCTCGACCCTGATGAACGCCGATCAGGAGATCGACGCGAACCGATATCCGAACATAGCCAGCTTCAGCTCGCAGTCCACCTGGTATCGCAACAACGCCGCGGCCGGCGACTTCACTGCCTGGGCCGTGCCGCCGATCCTGACGGGCAACCACGCGGACGCACAGATCCTTCCGACCAGCGACGCGCAGCCGGACAACATCTTCAATCTCCTGGGGCCGGGGCGCAAGGTCCACTCTCACGAAGAGGTGACCGAGCTTTGTTCAAGGGCGCTCTGCCCCGACGGCCACCAGGGGGAGGCCCCGGACGAGACGGACTCCGGCGAGTTTGTCAAGGCCAAGTTCAAACTGATCAACATTCCGGAGATCAATCGGTGGATCGGCACGATGCCGGCCGGGGGCCGGACGCTCTCGGTCCTCCATCTGATCCTTCCCCATGAGCCCCTGCAGTACCTGCCGAAGGGCCAGAAGTACCCCGGTGGACCGCTCTACTTCACTGTTCCGAGGAACCACAGCGCCTGGTCGATCAGCGATGCGGGCATCTCACTGGCCCAGCAGCGGCACATGATGCAGGTCGGATACGCCGACCGCCTCGTCGGTCGCGTCATGAAGAAGATCAGGAGCAACGGTGCATGGGACCGCTCGATGGTGGTTCTGACCGCCGACCACGGAGATTCGTTCGGAAACGGACAACCGCGCCGTGACGCGCGCCCGGGCAACATCGCCGCGACCCTCAACCCGCCTCTCATGATCAAGTACCCCGGGCAGCAGACCGGCGAGATCTCCCGCAAGGCAACCCAGGCGATCGACATCGTGCCGACCATCGCCGAGGTCCTTGGAGTGAAGAACATGTACTCGACCGACGGACAGCCGATCGATCAGCTTTCCGAAGATCGCGAGATGTTCGCCAACAAGTACGAGATGGAAAAGATCAATTTTTCCACCAGCGACATCCGCGCGGAACGTGCTGGACTGGTCAAAACGAGCGAGCGCCGCCTCGGCACCAGTGGGCTCTGGAAGCTCGGTCCGCAGTCCGAACTGATCGGCACCCGGCCCGGCCGGACCCGGGTCCTCGGCGGTGCCTCCGTCACCATCGATTCGCCCAGGCGGCTCGTTGACTACAAGCCCCGCGCCGGCTACGTGCCGTCGCTGATCTCGGGTGAACTCACTGGCGTCGAGGCGGACCAGCTCGTCGCGGTCGCCGTGAACGGCCGCATCACGGGCACGACGCGCACGTTCACCTACGAAGGACCGATGCGCTTCGGCACGATGACCTCGCCCTCCTCGATTCGCCGGGGAGCCAACCGGATCACGGTCTACGCGGTCGGCCCGACGGGCAAGCTCCGCCGGATATCCCGCGCCTAGCATCGAATCTGCAATGAGTGCTTCGCAGGTTCTGGAGCGGCTTTCCACCTTCGATGGCGCAGGTCAGAGTGGCGTTGAGGTTGGTGGCATCGTTGACGGTATTTTGCTCTCAGGAATCGAGTTCGCGCAGGCGCGAACAGCTCCCGAACGTTCGTTGCGGGCAGTTTGGAAAAGGCGGCGTGGCAACGGCGCGACCCCGCTCGTGCTCTTCGTCGATGATGAAAAGGCGCAAGGCCGGTTGTTGGTTCTGGGTCCGAACCGGGCGGACGGCCAGCTTCGATCTGTTGATGCCCAGGCGCTACTCGACCTGATCGCAGAGGTATCCCGGCTTGAGGGCCTCCGCGCGGTCCGGACTTTCGCCCGCGAGCTCGGGACCTTGGGGTGAACGATGGTGAGGCTTGGGATCTGACTCGAATTCGGCGAACATCAATCCGTGGCCTGAAAGTTTTCACCCGGGCTGTTTTTGACGCTTCCCTGAGCCAAAAGTTGCGGAGATACCGGCTTCTTCACACATGGGCGTCCCACCCCACCCCTAGCATGAGACTTCATGTCACTGAGTCCGGAACAGGCCCTCGACGAGTCGAGCCATCGCAAGGTTGAAGGATCCTTCGACGAGCTTCAGCGTGCCGCCCGGAACATTGAGAGGGAAGCACGTTCGATCGAGGCAAACGGAGGCGAGCAACGCCTGGTTGACCTTCTTGACAAGTACTCGAATGAGCTGCGTGTGATGCTCAAGCAGATGATGTCCGAGGCCTACTACAGGCCACAGGAGCCGGGCGAACAGGCTGCTGAGGCCCGGAACGGGCACTTGCCGGAGGTCGACGTCCGGCCGGAAGACGAAGACCAAGCCAGCCTTTTCGGTGAATCCGGAGACGACACCCTCGCCGCATAAGCCTGGATGGCTTTCTCGACCGAAGAAATCAAGGCAAATCTCACTGAATTTGCTGGCCGCTGGGTTGTTCGCAAGGGCTACGAGAAGGGCGAGGCCCAGACTTTTCTGAACGAGTTTTTCAAGTGTTTCGGACCAGATCTCGCCGATCAGGCCTCGTTCGAGGATTTCGACGGATCCGGTTTCATCGACTGCACGGTGCCCGGCATCGCGATCATCGAGATGAAGTCGGCCTCGGAAGCGAACAAGCTGGAGAAGCATCAGGATCAGCTCTTCGGGTACTGGGAGAAGGCCGCAGAAACTGAGGTCGGTGCCCCTCCATTCCTCGTGCTCTGTGCATTCACCCGATTCATCCTCTGGGTTCCCGGAGTTCACTCGAAGAAGCCGGTCCTCGATATCGGGCTGAACGCGTTGTCTGATCACTTCGCCGCGTTCAGCTTCCTTCTCGGCAAAGAGCCGATCTTCAGCGCTAACGACGAGGAAGTCACGGTCGAAGCGGTGACCGAGCTGGCAAAGCTGCTCACCAGCCTTGAGGATCGTGAGGAAGGGAGTTCCGGAGAGCGCCGGAGCTTTCTCCTCCAGTGCGTCTGGTGCATGTTTGCTGAGGACACGGGCCAGATCAACGACCTCGGTTTCACGCGCATACTCGATGGCCTGATCGCGGCCGCCAACCGGTCGAGCGCAGATGAGATTGGGGGGCTCTTCGAGTGGTTGAACAACTCAGCGAAGGACCGGCCAAAGCACGGCATGTACGCAACCGTGCCGTACGTGAACGGATCGCTCTTTGCCGAACCGACAAAGCTTCACCTCGAGCCGGACGAACTCGACCTTCTTCGGAAGACCTGTGAGTTCGACTGGTCGAAGATCAAGCCCGCCGTGTTCGGCTCGCTTATGCAGAGCGTTTTCGGTCCTGATCGACAGCATCAGCTCGGGGCGCACTACACACCTGAAGCCGAGATTCAGCTCGTGGTGGAACCAACTATTTTGCGCCCCTGGAGAGAGAAGATCGCGAGTCTCGAGACATATGACGAGGCCGATCAGGCGCTCAAGGATCTTCATGCGTTCCGGGTTCTGGATCCAGCCTGCGGTTGCGGCAACTTTCTTTCGGTCGCCTATCGCGAGATTCGCAGAGTCGAACGACTGCTACTCGACCGAATCGATGAGCTTGCCAAGACCGAGGGAAGGTCGGATACGGGGGCGGAACGGGATTCGTATTTCCCCCTTTCGAACATGCTGGGAATCGAAATCGAGTCGTTCGCGGTCGACCTGGCTCGGCTTTCCCTCTGGATGGCGCAGTGGCTTGCGGGAAAGGAACTCGGTCTTCCTGAGCGAACGCTCCCGCTTGCTGATCTCGATGGCATCAGGCGCGACGATGCGCTCCGAGCTGCCTGGCCCGAGGTTGAAGCGATCGTCAGCAATCCGCCCTATCACGGCTCCCAGAATCTCCGGGGCGTACTGACTGGAGAGCAAATCGAATTCATCGAACAGGAATTCGACGTTGGCCTGAAAGATCTTTGCGTGTACTGGTTCCGAAAGGCCTCCGACGTGATGCGGCCGGGCGATCGAGCCGGGATGGTCGGGACAAATTCGGTCAGCCAGAACCGAGCCAGGGGCGCGAGTCTTAACTATTTGGTCGATGCAGGCGGTGTGATTACGGACGCGGTCTCAATGCACAAATGGCCCGGAGACGCAGTGGTCAACGTCAGCATTGTCAACTGGACCAAGGAACCCAAACCGCTTCCGGAATCGTTTCTGCTCGACGGAGAACCTGTTGCTGGAATCAATACCCGGCTTCAAGAGTCAATCGTTCCGATTGAGGAGTATGAACCCTTGCCGCCAAACGCGGGCAGGGCTTTCCAGGGGCCTATTCCCGGAGGCAGTTTCTACTTGACCTCGGAAGAGGCAGAGGAACTGATCAAGGTTGACGGTCGGAAGGCCAAAGAGGTCGTTCGCCCATTTCTAGTGGGTAGGGATATCGCCGAAGACCCGTCCCAATCCCCGAGGCGCTTCATCGTAGATTTCTCGTCGTTGCCCTTAGAGAAAGCAATGGAATTTCCGGCCTGCCTCAAGCTGGTCACAGAGCGAGTTAAGCCGGAGCGTGAGAAGAACAATCGAGAGGCCTATCGGAAGTACTGGTGGCGATTCGTAGAACCCCGCCCAGCGATGCGCCACGCAATCAGAGGGATGGATCACTTCGTGACTGTGAATCGCATCGGAAAGCGGTTCAACTTCTGCTGGACAAAAGGTGACGTGTGCCCAAGCGACTTGACTGCGGTTTTCGTGTTTGACGACGAATATTCGATAGGGATATTGCTTTCACTTGCGCACGGAACCTGGGCCTTGGGCGAAGGGTCTACCTTGGAAGACAGGCCGAGATACACGGTATCGACCTGTTTCGAAACTTTCCCTTGGCCGATGCCAGCGGCCAAGGGAAAGTCTGAGATCGGTGAACTTGCCGACGCTCTGCTCTCACGCCGAAGCGAGATCTGTCAAGAGAAGCGGATCGGACTCACGACGCTTTACAACCAGCTAGACGAAGGTGCGTGGCAGGATCTGGCCAAGGCCCATCGCAAACTGGACGAAGCTGTCGCCAAGGCTTATGGCTGGCCAGCCAAAGTCGCACATGACCCCCTGGAGATAAAGGTGAGGCTGGCAAAGAGGCATGCCGAGATCATGAAAGACCCGGACAGCTACTCGCCTTTCTAGGGCGACATAACTCACAACCGGCGGGCCTGTTAGTTTCGGTTGGTGCGCTATCCAGTCGAGTCTTTCACCCCTGCCGAACAGCAACTCCTGGCGCCGCATTTCACCAACCTCGACCGGCCCGTCTTCGCCCTGACCAACCTTCCCGAGACCGTGAAGGGCGCGCTTTTCGCACGTTATTCGCGTTACCCGGGCACGCTGCGCCGCCTCTACCTCGACGAGTTCGCGGCCGAGATGCCGAGCGGCGCCCGCCCCTTCGACGGGGACGAGGGCGAGCGCGCGGCTGATCTATACGAGCGCATCTTCGTCGGCTACGGCGACGATTCGATCGCCCAGGTCGGTGGCGCCCACATCGCCTGTGAATGGGTGTCGAACATCCTGACCAAGGTCCTGCAGCGCGGGCGCCTCGCCGCCTACCTCGAACAGTCCACGCGTTACATCGCCTACGACCAGGAGATCCCCGGCGGCGGCTACCGCTACTTCAGGGACGAGGTGCTCGGACCGCAGTTCGAAGACTCGATGGACCAGGTCTTCACGGTCTACTCCGAGGCCCTGGCGAAGACCGAGGCCTGGGCGGCCGGTAAGTGGCCCCGCGGCGACGGCGAGCCCGAAGGACCCTGGCGCCGCTCGATCAAAGCCAAGGCACTCGACCTGCTGCGCGGGCTGCTGCCGGCGGCCACCCTCAGCCACGTCGGCATCTTCGCCTCCGGGCAGGCTTACGAGCAACTGCTGTTCCGGCTGATGTCCTCACCGTTGCCCGAAGCCCGGCAGTTCGGCGGCATGATCCTCGACGAGCTCAACCAGGTGATGCCGTCGTTCGTCTCAAGGGTGAGCCGCCCCGATCGCGGTGGTGAATGGATCTCCTTCCTCGAGGAACGCCGCTCGTCGACCGAGCAGTGGGTGGACCGGCTCGGTCTCGGCAGCCGGGAGTCCGAAGCGGCCGGACCGACGGTCGAGCTGCTTCAGGTCCACGGCACCGAGGATGACCTGCTGGCCGCCTGCCTTTTCGAGCAGGCCGACGTCTCCGAGACCGAGATCCGCGCCCGCCTCGAGACGATGGGTACCGAGAAGCGGGCAGAGTTGATGGCCGCCATGGTCGGCGAGCGGAAGAACCGCCGCCACCGTCCCGGCCGCGGTTTCGAGTCGGTCAGCTACCGCTTCGAGATCGTTTCCGACTACGGCGCTTTCCGCGACCTTCAGCGCCACCGCATGCTGACCTGTCAGTGGCAGACCCTCATGCCGGATCTCGGGGCCGGTGTACCCGGCGAGGTGCGCGAAGCCGGGGTCGGCGATGAGTACGAACGCGCGCTGGAGATCTCCAGCACTGAATACGAGCGCCTTCGTGACGACGGCCATCCCGAACTCGCCCCGTACGCACTCTGCCTCGGCTATCGGATCCGCTACATCCTCGATCTCAACGCCCGCGAGGCGATGCAGCTGATCGAGCTGCGCTCGGGGCGGGAGGGCCACCCGACCTACCGCGCGGTCGCGCACGCGATGCACGACTCGATCGAGGCGGTCCACCCGGCCGTGGCCGGCGCCATGAAACACATCGACACCTCGACCGAGCCGCGGCTCGAGCGCATGCTCTCGGAGATCCGGACCCACAAGAAGCGCCTGGCCTCAGCCGCCACTTCCAAGGCGCCTCCGGGCTTTTCCGAGCTCGGCTGAGTTGTACCGCCGGCAGATCTTTAGTCCCCGGTCAGGTTCCGGGCCTAGATTCCCCGGAATGCACACGAATCGATTCCTGCCGCAGGTCGCGGTGTCTTCCTTGCTGCTCGCCGCACTGCTGCTGATCGTCGGCTGCTCCAGCGACGGCACCGCCAGCGCGGAAGCCTCGATCTGGAAGCCGAAGCCGACCACGAAAGCGTGGCAGTTCCAGATCCAGGGCAAGGTCGACACGTCGATCGACGCCAGGGTTTTCGAGGTGGACGGATTCGACGTGCCGAAGAAGACGATCGCCAAACTCCACTCGCAAGGCAAGAAGACCATCTGTTACATCGACGTCGGCAGCTGGGAGAACTACCGCGCGGACAAAGGCCAGTTCCCCAAGTCGGTGATCGGCAGGCGGTATGAGGGTTATCCGAACGAATTCTGGCTCGACATCCGCAAGTACAAGTTCTTCGCCAAGCCGATCAAGGCGAGGATCCAGATGTGCGCCGACAAGGGTTTCGACGGGCTCGAGCCGGACAACATCAATGGCTACGAGAACAGGACCGGCTTCCCGCTTACGGCGAAGGATCAGACCCGGTTCAATCGCTGGATCTCCCGCGAAGCCCACAAAGCGGGGCTCGGGGTCGGCCTGAAGAACGACGGCCCGCAGGCGAAGCAGCTGGTCGGCAATTTCGACTTCGCCGTGGTCGAACAATGTTTCCAGTACGACGAATGCGGCCAGTACCGCCCGTTCGTGCGCAAGGGCAAGGCGGTCTTCTCGGTCGAGTATGAATCGAAGAATTCCGAATTCTGCAGCCTGGCGAAGAAGTTCAGGTTCGCTTCGATCGGCAAGGAGTACGACCTTTTTGCGCGTCCGTTCCGGCCCTGCGTCAAATAATCAGGCCAGAAGGCCGGCCAGGGACTCGATGCTGTGATCGGGCACGGTGTGCTTCGTGCTCGGGTCCCGGGACGCGCCTCCGGCCGCGGTGACCAGGATGCCGTCGAGACCACAGGCCTGGGCACCGGCGATGTCGGTGTCGGGGCGGTCACCGATCATCGCGACCCGCCCGGGGCGGCCCAGCGCGTCGAGGGCCATCTCGAACAGGGCCGGGGCCGGCTTGCCGGTGGTCGTGCCTTTCTTCCCGGCGGCGGTCTCGATCGCGGCGAGGATAGCGCCCGAACCGGGCCAGAGCCCGTCCGGCATCGGCATGGTCGGGTCGGCGCTGGTCGCGATCAGGTCGGCCCCGCCGCGGACCAGCATCGAAGCGACCTTTAGCTCCTGGTAGTCGAACCCCAGGTGTCCGGAGACCAGCACGGCCTTCGCTGACCCCGGGTTGTCAGGCGGGAGCAGGTCGAATCCGCCGGCGGCCAGCTGCTGCCGGAAGGAAGAAGTGCCGATACCGAGCACCGGCGCGCCTTCGCCGTGCCGCTCTATGGCCAGGCGGATCAGGGTTGAGGCCGCGGTCACCACCTGCCCGTCTTCGACTTCGATGCCGCCTTCGCGCAGCAGCTTCGCCTGGTCGGCCGGCGCGAGCCGCGGGTTGTTGGTCACGAAACAGACCCGCTTGCCCCGGGACATGAGCTCGGTGATCGTCTCGGTAGCACCCGTCAGGAACTCGTGACCGAGCCAGACCACGCCGTCGAGGTCGCAGAGGAATCCGTCATAGGAATCGGCCAGAGCCATCGGGCAAGGCTACCCTGAACAGATCGTGAACAGCAGGTGAAAATCGGCCGAGGGCCACAGCATCCTTCACGATCCGACGGCTACTTTGCCGGACGTGAAGACCGGCCGGCTGGACCACATCGACGCGCTGCGAGGCAGCGTGATGCTGCTCCTGGTTCCGTACCACGGGCTGCTGTTCCTGCAGAACACGGATGCCGCGATGTTCGGCCTCGACTTCTCCGTCTTCTGGCTGCACCTCTGGCGCATGGGACTTTTCTTCGCGGTCTCCGGATTCCTGGCGGCGATGACACTCGGGCTCTGGGGACCCTCCCGCCAGCTCCGGCAGCGCCTCAAGCGGATCGGCATCCCCCTGTTCGTGGCGATGCTGACGATTCTGCCCGCCCAGAAACTGATCGTCTTCTGGTTCTTCCACCAGAACAATCCGACGTCGGACTCCACCGCCTACGACTACACCCTCGCCAACCTCTTCGGCTGGGAGCCCCATCACCTGTGGTTCCTGAGCTACGTGCTCGCCTTCAACGTCGCGGCCGTGGCAATCTGGCTGGTGTTGCGGCGGGGATCGCGGATCACTTCCGCGATCGATCAAATATTCAGGCGCTGTCTCGGCTCGCCATTTCTGATTCCCATGCGAAGTCACGGCTCGGGTCGGGCTGGCGCCTGGCTGACCAGGCCCCCGGCCGATGGTTCAGCCGGCTGCTTCGATCGCCTTGATCAGTTCGGCCTTGCTCATCTTCGAGCGGCCCTCGATGCCCAAGTCCTGGGCGATCTCGTAGAGCTCGGCCTTCGATGCCTTGGCCGACGGAGCCTTGCCGGCGGGTTTCGGGGTGACCCCGGAGGCCGTTTCGGCCTTCTTCTTCGACGGCTCGGCCGGCATCCCGGGCGCCACCGAAACGGGATCCATGACCGCTTCGTCGCGGTCGGTCATCTGCTGGACCAGCCGCCAGCCGGCAATCAGCACGGCTGACGCGCCGGCGATGCCGATCGCGACCCGCTTCTTCATCGGCCGGCCCTCGGGAAAGTCAGGTTCGATTTCGTGTTCACAGGTCTGACCCTACCCGCTGGGCCGGTGATCAATAACACCGGCCGCATTTCGGCAGGTCCTGGGCCGCGGCTTCGACGATACTCAAACGAAGCGAAAGAAGATCGTGAACGACACCACCTCCGTCCATAACCGAATCGCCATCGTCGGCACCGGCTTTTCCGGCATCGCCGCCGCGGTCAAGCTGCTCGAGGAGGGCGAGGATGATTTCGTCCTCTACGAACGCTCCGGCGACGTCGGCGGCACCTGGCGCGACAATACGTACCCCGGCTGCGCCTGCGACATCCCTTCACACCTCTATTCGTTCTCTTTCGCACCGAACCCGGGCTGGAGCCGCGCCTTCTCGCCCCAGCCCGAGATCCAGGCTTACCTCAAGCGTGTGGCGCACGATCATGGCGTCACCGCGAAGGTCCGCTTTCATCACAGTCTGAACGAAGCGGCCTGGGACGACGAGGCCGGTATCTGGCGGCTCGACACCAGCCAGGGTCCACGCACCGCCGACGTTTTCATCAGCGCCGTCGGCGGGCTCAGTGAGCCGTCGACCCCCAACCTTCCGGGCCTTGAGTCTTTTGAAGGTCCGACCTTCCATTCGGCGACCTGGAACCACGACGTCGATCTGGCCGGCAAGCAGGTGGCCGTGGTCGGCACCGGCGCCTCGGCGATTCAGTTCGTTCCGGAGATCCAGCCCGAGGTGGCCCGGCTCGACCTCTATCAGCGCACTCCGCCGTGGATCATGCCGCGGCGTGACCGGCCGGTATCCCGGCTCGAGCGGCGCTTCTTCAAGGCGTTCCCCGCCGCGCAGAAGCTGGTCCGCACCGCGATCTACTGGGGACGCGAGCTGTTCGTACTGCCGATGCGGCGTCCGCGCCTGGCCCGCCGGACCGAAGACATCGCCCGGCGCCACATGCACCATCAGGTCGAGGACCCCGCACTTCGCGAAGCGCTCACTCCCGACTACAGCATCGGCTGCAAACGGATTATTCAGGCGAATAGCTATTACCCGGCCCTGGTCAGGGAGAACGTCGACGTCATTACTTCGGGGATCAGCGAGGTCCGGTCGGATCGAGTGATCAGCGCCGACGGCGCCGAGCATCCGGCCGACGTGATCATCTTCGGCACCGGATTCAAGGTCAGTGACATGCCGATCGGTCACCGGATCCGCGGGCGGAACGGACAGACGCTCCACGAGGGGTGGAAGGGAAGTCCCAACGCCCACAACGGGACCACGGTCGCTGGTTTTCCCAACTTCTTCATGCTGATGGGACCTGGCACGGGTCTCGGTCACACCTCGGTGACGATCATGATCGAGGCCCAGGTCGACTACGTCACCCAGGCCCTGCGCCTCCTCGGCGGATCGGACACGGTTGAACCGACGGAGGCGGCGATGACCGCCTGGCGTGACGAGGTCGACCGTCTCAGCACGGGCACGGTCTGGACCTCCGGTGGATGCCAGAGCTGGTACCTCGACGAGACCGGGCGTAACTCGACCCTGTGGCCGACTTACGCGACAAAGTTTCGCCGCCGGCTGGCCAAGTTCGACCCCGCCGAACACCGGTTCGAGGGCCGCAGCGGAGACCCGGTTGCCGAAGCCGGGCAACGCCGACCGGGATACCGCAGCGGAGCAGTTCGCGTCGCTGGCCCGGGCGACCCCGGAGAAGGCGGCGAAGGTCATCCAGACCGGGATCGAGGCGGGCAAGCCGCGGATCCGGATCGGTGCTGACGCGGTTGCGGTGGACCTGATGGCCCGGCTGGCGCCAGTGCGGTACTACGACATGCTTGAACGGTTCATGGCGCTCTCCGGCCGTTGAGGCCCGTTCGAGCTGTGGGAGAAGTTCCGTTCGCCTCCACGTTAGGCTGCGCACATGAATTTCTGTGTTCGGAAACCCCTCGGAGTGGCCGGCCTGGTCCTCACCATCGCGGTGATTTCGTTCAGCCCGGGCGGCGCCGACGGTGGGTTCGTTTCGGCCGCGTCACCGAAGTTCAGCGGATCGATCGAAAAAATCGACGGCGATCTGCGCAAGCGGATCACCGGCAATTCATGGCATCACGGCTGCCCGGTGCCGATCGCGAAGCTGCGCCTGCTGCGGGTCCGGCACTGGGACTTCGACCGTGAGGTCAGCCGCGGGTACCTGATGGTCAACGTCATCGCCGCACGGCCGATGCTGAGGGTGATGCGCCGGCTCTTCCAACTCCACTATCCGATCCGGCGAATGCGCCTCGTTGACGCGTACGGATCCGACGACCACCGGTCGATGCGGGCCGACAACACCTCGGCCTTCAACTGCCGCGAGGTCTCGGGCCGGCCCGGGGTCTGGTCCCAGCACGCTTACGGCCTGGCGATCGACATCAACACGGTCGAGAACCCGTACGTCTCCTCGTCCGGATCGGTGTCGCCGCCGAACGGCGCACCGTTCGCCAAGAGACGACCTCACGGCAAGGGCATGATCACCCCCGGCGGCAGGGTCGTCCGTGCCTTCGCCAGGATCGGCTGGGAGTGGGGCGGCAACTGGTCCGGCACCAAGGACTTCCAACACTTCTCGGCAACCGGTACCTGAGTAACCTCGCCACCTGTGCGACCGTTACGGGATGGATCAGCTCTTTGAGTCCGAACCGGAACGCGCAAAAGGGGAGCCGGTCGAGATCGCGCCCGGCGCAGTTCACGTTCCCGGCTGGCTGAGCCTGGAGGAACAGCGCAAGCTGGTCGAAAGCTGCCGGCAGTGGGCTCAAGGCCCGACGCCGATGCGCCACCCGAAGGTCGGGCGTGGCGGGCAGATGTCGGTGAAGATGGTCAGTCTCGGCTGGCACTGGTTGCCATACCGGTATTCGCGCACGGCGGACGACCTCGATGGCCAGGAGATACTGCCATTCCCCGACTGGCTGAAAGAGATGGCGAAGCGGGGCGTCGCCGATGCCCACGGCGACCAGGCTGCTGCAGATGCCTACGAGCCCGACGCGGCGCTGATCAACTTCTACGACGAAGTCGCAAAGATGGGCCTCCACCAGGACAAGGACGAGCAGTCCGACGCCCCGGTGGTCTCACTCAGCCTCGGCGACACCTGCGTCTTCCGTTTCGGCAACACCGAAAACCGCAACAAACCATGGACCGACATCGAGCTGAAGTCAGGCGATCTTTTCGTATTCGGAGGAGATTCCCGGTACGCCTTCCATGGAGTGACGAAGTTGAGACCCGGGACTGCAAGCCCTCAGTGCGGCCTGACCGGCGGCCGGCTAAACCTGACGATCAGGGAAACCGGCCTTACTTAACCTGCGACGCCACGCGACGCTACTTCTTGCGTACCACTCTGAACTTCGTGACTGCCGGCTTGCCGGTCTTTCCGTCCTTGCTGGCCTTGACCTTGAACACGTGCCTGCCGGACTTGACCTTTTTCAGGAAGTGCGGCGACTTGCATTTCCTGAACTTCTTGCGGTCGAGCCTGCATTTGAACTTTGCGCCGGCCTGGTTGCTCTTGAACGCGACCCTGATCTTCCTGACGGCCCTCTTCCTGGTCACGTACTTCTTCTTCGGTCGCTGCTTGAAGGTGGTCTTCGGTGCCGACTTGGCCTTTCCGATGCCGCTCAGCGCCACTGAAACGGCTCCGGTGGGTGAGTCGTTCATGACTTTCAGGTTGGCGGTCTTCGAACCTGCGCTGGAGGGCGTGAACGTCACCGTCGCCGTACAGGTTGCGTTCACCGGAAGTGTCCTGGATGAGCAGGTGTCGGCATCGACCGAAAACTGAGCCGGGTTGGTACCCGCGGATGAGATCGTTCCGAGAGACAACGGGATCGTTCCGATGCTCTTCACCGTGAAGCTCTTGGTCGCGCTCTGCCGACCGACCTCTACGGTGCCGAATCCGAGGCTCAGAGGCTCGACCTTGATGCCGGAGGGTGCCGGCTCGCGATCGAAGACGGCGACGGCATCGCTGATGAGGGATACGACGTAGGCGTTCCTGCCATCGGGGCTGACCGCCACCGAGTTGGGGTAGGCGATTGCCGTTCCGTCACCGCAAGGACCGGCGCCCGTCTCCGAGATGCAGCCCGCCGTCCCGGGCTTCTGAGTCAAGCTGCCGTCCATGGCGCGATCAAACTCCGCCACCGAGTAGCTCCCAGAGGCCGTAACGTAGGCGCTATTGCCGTCGGGGCTGACCGCCACCGAGGTGGCGCCCACGAGTGCCGTCCCATCGGAGCAGGGTCCAGCTCCGGTGTCAGAGAAGCAGCCCGTCGTACCAGCCTTTTGGGTCAACTCGCCATCCGCCGCTCGATCGAACACCACCACAGCATCGCTGAGCAAAGACGAGGCGTAGGCGCTCTTGCCGTCGGGGCTGATCGACACCGAGTTGGCACCGCCAAGTGCCGTCCCGTCTGCGCAGGGGCCGGCTCCGGTGTTGGAAATACAGCCCGCGTTACCGGATTTCTGGGTTAGCGTGCCGTCCAAAGCTCGATCGAACACCGAAACGGCTCCGCTCATTGAGGATGCTATGTAGGCGTTCTTGCCGTCGGAACTGATCGTGACAACGATCGGGTGGGCGATTGCCGTCCCGTCTGCGCAGGGGCCGGCTCCGGTCTCCGAGATGCAGCCCGCCGTACCTGCCTTCTGCGTAAGTGTGCCGTCCGCGGCGCGGTCGAACACCGCGACAGCGTCACTGGAAAAACCCAGGACGTAGGCGCTCTTGCCGTCGGGGCTGACTGCGACTGATCTGGCAGTACTGAGCGCGGTCCCGTCTACGCAGGGACCGGCGCCGGTCTCCGAGATGCAGCCCGCAGTGCCGACCTTCTGGGTGAGCGTCCCGTCCGGTGATCGGTCAAAAATCGAAACCGCGTTGCTATCGAAGGACGCGACATAGGCATTCTTGCCATCGGGGCTGACGGTCACCGAGCCGGCACCATTGAGAGCAGTCCCATCGACGCACGGACCGGCACCCGTCTCGGAGATGCAGCCAGCAGTGCCTGCCTTCTGCGTAAGTGTGCCGTCGGTGGTGCGATCGAAAACCGCGACCGCGTCGCTGGTGTTGGATGCAACGTAAGCGCTCTTGCCATCGGGGCTGACCGTTACCGCGTTCGAATCGCTGAGTGCGGTCCCATCCACGCATGGTCCCGCTCCGGTCTCTGAGATACAGCCGGCGGTGCCGGCTTTCTGGGTGAGGTCCCCGGTCGACGCTGCGGCGCCATCGGCGGCCACGGCACCGAACAGCAGACAGACAGCGATCACTGCTTTAGCGATCACTACCCGTAAGACCCCTGACTTCACCACGAACCCGCTCTGTTGGCAGCCACCCCGACATTCCGCAGAGGCGACCGCCAACGACGATAGCATCAAGGGCAAGCCGCGACGGGAATGCGTCAGCACAAGAGGACGAGCAATCCGAAGCCCTGGACAACAGGCGCAGGCGGCGGGGGAACCTCAGGAGTGCGAGCGACGCCTGATGCCGGCCACGGCCGACTCGGCCGTGTTTACGGTCAGGCTTGCAAGGGCCATAGCTCGGGCGACCGCCTCGACGGCGGCTATCTCGCGCGGCGTCAGCCTTTCTGATGCGGCCGCGGCATCGGCGGAATGAGTCCCGAGGAAGTCGGCCTCGGCCCGGGCGGTGGCATATGCGACGGCGGCGCGACCGCGGTCGTCAAGGCCGCTCAGATCGCCGATCTCCAGATTCCGAAGCTCTTCGTGCGTCGCGCCGGCCCGCAGGGCCCAGCGCTCATGAACGTAGGTGCATCCCTGGCAGGCGTTGACCCTGCTTACCGCGACCATGATGTGCTCACGCTCGCGCGGCGTCAGCCGCCCGCGCAGGTAAACGTCGCCCAGCGCGCGGCCATTCCGAAGCACGCCGACGACCTTCCAGACGGCGTCCCCTGGTGAGGAAAAGGATCTCAAGTTCACACGAGGCCGACGGGCTGTTGGTCTTCGCCGGCCTCGGTTCGCTCGTCGAAGACGAAGTCGCCCTCGAGCGCCCGGCGCACCGGGCAGGTGTCGGCGACTCGGCGAAGGCGCTCCACCTGATTCTCTGTGAGTCCGTCGGGGAGGTGCAGGGTCACGTCGAAACTCCGTGGCTCGGCCTCGTTGTCGTAGGTGACGTCCACGCTCAGGCCGTTCAGGTCCCAGTCCTTGCGCTTCGCGTACAACGCAACCGTCGTGGAGATGCAGGAAGCGAGGGTGGCCGGCAGCAGTTCGTGGGGCGCCGGCCCGGTGTCGGTGCCGCCAAGGCTCTCGGGCTCGTCGGTGACGATCACGTGGCGTCCATTCACATTGATTTCATGCCTGAGAGAGTTGCCGATCGGTTTGGCGGTGGCGGTGAAGCTCATGTTGTTCTCGGTTTCTGTGACGGGACCGGCATCAGCCGTGTCCGAATTTCACGTCGGGGAGGATGCGCCGAAGCCACTTCGGCAGCCACCAGGCACGCGTACCCAGCAGGCGCAGGAGCACGGGCAGCAGGAGCAGCCGGACCAGGAATGCGTCCAGGAGCACGGCGACACCGAGGATGACGCCCATCTCCTTTGGCGGCAGGGGGCCGGAAAGGGCGAAGGTGAAGAACACGGCGACCATCACGGCGGCCGCGGCGAAGATGACCCTGCCGCTGTGGGCGAGGCCGTCGACCATGGCCTCCTTGGCGTCGTGGTTCTTGTCCCATTGTTCCTTGGCGCTCGCCAGCAGGAACACGGTGTAGTCCATCGAGATGGCGAAGATCATCGCAAAGAAAAACACCGGCCCCCAGGCGTCCAGGAAGCCCTGGGATTCGAATCCGAGCAGGCCGCTGAGGTGCCCCTGCTGGAAGATCAGGCGGGCGACCCCGAAGGCCGCGGCAGTGCCGAGCAGGCTGGTGAGGACGCCGACCGCGGCGATGATCGGTGCCTGTAGTGCGACCAGCAGCAGCAGGAAGCCGAGGATCAGCACCACTCCAATTACGAGCGGTGTCTTCGAGGACAGCAGCGACTCGAGGTCGTGGTTCTCGGCCACGGCTCCCCCGACGAGCGCGCCCGGGGGCAGGTCCGTACGCAGCCGGTCGATGGTGGCTGCAGTAGCGGGATCGGAGGGATCGGTGGTGGGCACGACCTGGATTAGCTTCGTGCCGTCGGCTCCGGGCATCGGGGCCATCACCTGCGCCACGCCCGGGTCGTTCTGCGCCTTGGTGGCGGCCAAAGTCGAATCGGCTTTCTTGGCGACGATTTGCACCGAGCCGGGGGCTCCCGTACCGAACGCTTCCTGCACTTGGCCATAGCCGACCCTGGAACTGTCTTCGGTCGGCACGACCTTGATCGAAGGCATACCGGTGTCCAGCCCGAGCACGGGGTAGGCGAGCGCGAGCAGGACGATCAGGGAGACGGCGCCGTAGGCAAGGGGGCGGCGCCAGAGGCGCTCGGCCCAGGCGGCGAAACGCGGCGAGCGGTGTTCGCCCGAGTGGACCCAGGGCAATGCCAGCCTGTCCACCCGCGGGCCGAGCTTGCCCAGCACGGCGGGCAGCAGAGTGAGCGTCGCGGCCAGGATGAAGATGACCGAGATCATGATCCCGAGCGCCATCGAGCGGAATGCCGGCGATGGTACGAGCATCACCGCGGTCAGTGAAATCAGCACCGTTATGCCGCTGAACAGCACGGCCTTGCCTGCGGTGTCCATTGTCTCGGCGATGGCGTGCTCGACCGGCTCCTCGGAGCCGAATAAGGCGCCGCGAAAGCGGTAAACGACAAAGAGCGCGTAATCGATACCGAGCGCAAGCGCGAACATGAGCGCGAAGTTCATCGCCCAGATCGAGATGTCGAGGATCTGGGTTCCGAGATAGAGCGATCCGGCCGAGGCCACCAGCCCGATGATGGTGAGCATCAGCGGAAGGCCGGCGGCGACCAGCGAGCCGAAGGCCAGCACGAGGATGATCAGGGTCACCGGCCAGGAGATCAGCTCGCTCTTCATCATCGCCTCGCGGTTGGCGGTGTTGAAGTCCGACCACATGCCACTGGCACCGGTCAGTGAGACTTCCACGCCCTCGGTCTGGAGGTCCCGAAGCTCGACCTTCAGGTCGTCGGCGGCGCGGACCATCGTGTTCGAGTCGGCGGCAGCTCCGGCCTGCACGATCACAGTGTGCCCGTCCTTCGAGATCGAAACCCCGGGTTGCGGGGGAACGACGGTGCTCACCCGTGAGTCAGCCTTGAGGGTGGACTCCGTCTGGGCGATCGTGCGCTTGATCGCCGGGTCGTTGAAGGTCTTGTCCGGGGAGTGGATGACGACCATGAGGGCGCTCGAGGAGAGGCCCTGGAAGTTCTGGTCGATCATCTGTCGTACGTCGACCGACTCGGAGCCGGTGGCCTCCCAGCCGGCGCCCGAGAGCGCGGTCTCGACACGCGGTGCGAAGAATCCGAGCCCGAGGGCGATCACGATCCAGGCGATCAGGACCACGCGGAAATGAGTTGCCGTGTAGTGGCCGAGCCGACCGATCAGACCGTAGTTACCGTTCGTGGCTTCGCTCATCGGGCATTTTCCTGGGGGCTGATGGCCGAGCGCAGGCCGAAGAGCCGGCCGAGGATCAGTGATGCGGGGCAGGCACCGAAGACGACGAAGAGCCACTGGTTGATGCCCACGAAAGCGGTGAGCAGCAGAAACCAGGGCGAGATCAGGGCGACCAGAAGGACGCTGATCAGCGTCATCGTTCCGGCCATGGCGAACAACACGCGTTCAAGCGTCCATCCGCTCTTGCGGCTCGAGCACGATGCTTCCGGGGCGCTCATGCGGCACCCGAACTCAGGATCTGGTCAAGCTCGGACACCTGATCGCGGAGGCCGCCGCAGACCAGGTCGCAAAGGGCGAAGATCGTTTCGTCGCCGATGCTGTACCTGACGAACGTTCCGTCCTTGCGGCGATTCACGATCCCCGCCTGATGCAGGACGCCCAGGTGCTTGGAGACGTTCTGCTGCGTGCCTCCGAGTGTGCCAACGAGCTCGCTGACGGTCATCTCGCCATCGCGAAGGGTGTCGAGGAGGCGGATGCGCATTGACTCTCCGATGACGCGGAAGCGCTGGGCAATCAGTTCAACAAGTGGTTCGGGAAGGGGTCTTGGCATGTCCATGGAGACATTGTACCACTAATTAGCTGTATAGCGATATAGTGGTACGAAGACGAGGTGCCAGCGACACAATCTGCGGGTGATGAAAAGTCCCTGTGCTATGGTCGGTCCCAGATGGCCTCGCTCATTCTCTCAATTCCGTTTGCCGATTACGACGGTCACATGGGCTGGGATGGGGGCTGGAACGTTTTTATGGTTGTCGGGATGATCCTCTTCTGGGGCCTTGTAATCGTCGGGATCATCTGGTTGCTGCGTGAGATCGGAAGCTCCAGGACCGCCCAAGCCAAGCCTGACGACGATCCGCTGCGTATTCTCGATCGCCGATTTGCCGAAGGGGCAATCTCACCGGACGACTACCGGGAGCGGCGGGCGATACTCACCGACCCGGGCGCTCGGTCAGACAGCTGACCGACAGTGGTCAGCCGCTTCGGGATGAACTGTCGCTCGCTATCGTGATCGGGTCGCTACCCGGTGGGCCGTCGGCGGGTTCCTCGTTCAGTACGTCGATCAGAACCTTCACCACGTCGGGGTCGAACTGCCGGCAGTATCAGGGCGGCCCCCAGGGAGGACAAGGTCAGTGTGACGATGATGCCGTCAAGCCAGATGGCCTTTCCGGTCCGGCCCAGCCGGTCCCGGCCGAGCAGGATCAGCGCGCCGAACAGGAAGACGTAAGAGGCTAGCCAGAGGGCATCGGCGACCGAGGGGAAGGGCAGGTCGAGATAGGTCCACGTCAGGTCGGCGGCCAGATCGCAAACCAGGACGAGAGTCATGAGGACCCAGGCTCCGCGCTCGACCGACGTGGAGAGGACCCTCGCAGCAACGAGGCCGACGGCAAGAACCATGACGCCGTAGTAGGAGGTGTCGATCAGCAGGCTGCTGTCGGATCGCAGCGTCGCGAAGACGAGGAATGCAAAGCAGAGTCCTGTCAGCACCATTGCGGCGATGAGCGATCGACCTGGTGAAGGAACCGGTCTGGCGGGACCCATGCCTGCATCATCGTACGAAAGGAGAACCGCTGCACAAAAAGAGAAACCCCGGCGACCTTGCCGGGGTTTCGTGAAGCGAGGTGTGTCTCAGGCGGTCAGCCGCAGCCGGTGTTGTTGCCGCATGACGAGCAGGTGTAACAGCTGCCCGTCCGCTGCATCATGCCTCCGCATTGGTCACACGCCGGACCGAGTTCCGCGGCTCCCTTGGTGACGTGGAGTTTGGCCGGGACCACCGGGACGTCCTCAGTAAGTGCGGCTCCTGCCGGCATCGCGCTTCCGCCGGTGTCCGCGGTCGGCTCGGCGTGATCGCTGTTTCCGCTGCCGTTGCCCGAGCCGTTCTCCAGGTTGATACCGGTGTTCTCGGCCTCTTTGCGGTTGCGAACCTCCTGGGTCATGATGCCCTGCTCCTCGAGGAAGTCGGGGTCATCGATGAACTGCGAGGCGAGCCAGCGCATGATGTAGTCCGGCATCGACTTGGCGAAGGGGATCTCCGGGTTGCCGGTGATGCCTTCCGGGTCGAACCGCATGTAGCTGAACTTGTTGACGAACACCTCGAGCGGCACCCCGTACTGGAGGCCGAGTGAGATCGCCGTGGCGAAGGCATTCATCATGCCCCGCATCGTCGATCCTTCCTTGCCGATGTCGGTCAGGAAGATCTCCCCGACCGAATCGTCGCTGTACTTGCCGGCCGTGATGTAGCCCTCGTGCCCGCCGACCGAGAACTTGTGGGTGACCGACTGGCGGGTCTTCGGCATGCGGTGACGCGCCGGGACCTCGGGAGCGCCGGAGGTCTCGCCGGCCGGCTCCTTCTTCTCGTCCTGGGCATCGGTGCGCAGCGCCTGGGCGGTCTTCGAGCCGTCGCGGTAGATCGCGAGCGCCTTGAGGCCGCCTTCCCAGCCGCGGGTGTAAGCCTCGGCGATGTCCTCGACCGTCGCCGTGCTCGGCATGTTGACGGTCTTCGAGATCGCTCCCGAGAGGAACGGCTGGGTCGCCGACATCATGTCGATGTGGCCCATGTGCGAGATGGCCCGCTCACCGACCGCGACGTCGAAGATCTCGAGGTGCTCCTGCTTGAGTCCGGGAGCTCCGACGATCGTGTTGTTCTCGTTGATGTGGGCTTCGATCTGGGCGATCTCGGCTTCCGAATACTTGAGGTTGCGCAGAGCCATCGGCACCGACTTGTTGACGATGGTCATGTTGCCGCCGCCGACCAGCTCCTTGAACTTGACCAGCGAGAAGTCCGGCTCGATGCCGGTCGTGTCGCAGTCCATCAGGAAGCTGATCGTGCCGGTCGGGGCCAGAACCGTCGCCTGGGCGTTGCGGTAACCATGCTGCTCGCCGGTGGCGACCGCGACGTCCCATTCGGCCTGGGCCGCGTCCATCAGCTCGTCGTGGACTCCGG
Organism: Thermoleophilia bacterium; assembly: GCA_016650125.1. Taxonomy (GTDB): domain Bacteria; phylum Actinomycetota; class Thermoleophilia; order Solirubrobacterales; family 70-9; genus 67-14. The sequence continues at coordinate 89,705 of JAENWT010000005.1, read as the reverse complement.
CCGAATCGATCTCGTGGGACGCGTCACGGTGCATGCGCATCACCTTGTTGTGCGGCTCACGGTTCATCTCGTACTTCTCGTACGGGCCCATGGCGGCCGAGACTTCGGCCGAGCGCCGGTAGGCACGACCGGTCATCAGGGCGGTGATCGCCGCGGCGACGTTCCGGCCTTCGTCCGAGTCGTACGGCATGCCGTTCGACATCAGCAGGGCTCCGAGGTTGGCGTAACCGAGTCCGAGCTGGCGGAAGGCATTGGCGTTGACGCCAATCTCCTCCGTCGGGTAGCTCGAGAAGCCGACCGCGATCTCCTGGGCCAGGAAGACGGTGTCGACCACGGCGCTGAAGCCGTCGGTGTCGAAACTGCCGTCCTCGCGGCGGAACTTCATCAGGTTGATCGAAGCCAGGTTGCAGGCCGAATTGTCGACGTGCATGTACTCGGAACAGGGATTCGAGGCGTTGATCCGGCCCGATTCGGGGCAGGTGTGCCAGCGGTTGATGATCGTGTCGTACTGCATGCCCGGGTCGGCGCAATCCCAGGCGGCTTTCGCGATCTGGTTCATCAGGTCGCGGGCCGGCAGGGTCTTGACCGATTCGCCAGTGGTCCGGGCAAGCAGGTTCCATTCGGCGTCGTCGCGGCAGGCCTCCATGAACTCGTCGGAGACGCGGACCGAGTTGTTGGCGTTCTGGTACTGGATCGAGGTGAAGCCCTCGCCGTCGATCGACATGTCGAAGCCGGCGTCGCGGAGTGCCCCCGCCTTCTTCTCTTCGTCGGCCTTGCAGCGGATGAAGTGCTCTATGTCCGGATGATCAACATCCAGCACGACCATCTTGGCTGCGCGGCGGGTCTTGCCGCCGGACTTGATCGTGCCGGCCCAGGAGTCGGCGCCTCGCATGAAGCTGACCGGACCGGAAGCGGTACCGCCCTTCTTCAGCGGCTCCATCGAGCCGCGGATGTTGGAGAGGTTGATGCCGGAGCCGGAGCCGCCGCGGAAGATGTTGCCTTCCTTGGTGTTCCAGCCGAGGATCGATTCCATCGTGTCCTCGACGCTGAGGATGAAGCAGGCCGAGCACTGCGGCGTCTCTTCGAAACCGACGTTGAACCAGACCGGCGAGTTGAAGGCGGCTTCCTGGTGGAGCAGGATTGCGGTGAGCTCGGCCTCGAAGGCATCGCCGTCGGCGTCGGAGGCGAAATATCCGCCTTCCTTGCCCCAGCCGGCGATCGTGCCGGCGACGCGGCCGATCATCTGCTTGACCGAATTCTCACGCTTGTCCGTGCCGAGCTGGCCGCGGAAGTACTTCTGGGCGACGATGTTGGTCGCGTTCTGAGACCAGGCGCGCGGGAATTCGACCCCCCGCTGCTCGAAGGCGGGCTTCGCGGGATCGCCGATGATGGCGTCGCGCAGTTCCCACTCGATTTCATCGAAGGGGTGGACGCCTTCGCGGGTGAGCCGCCGTTCGACGACGACGCCCTTCTTGTTGACGCGGGGTGACTCGGTTACTACTTTAGACATACTCTCGCTCTCCTCGGTGCTTAACAGTTACGGGTGCTTCTGAGACTGGTGATGCTGAGTTCCTTCATGCTTCAAGTTCGGGTTACTGGTGTTGGTGAAAGGCGGTCGAGTTCCGCCTGTACGTCTTCGACGTCGAGCTGCCGGTAGACGGCCGCGAACTGCAGGTATGCGACTTGGTCGATCTGCCGCAGGCCGGTGAGGCACATCTCGCCGATTCGCGCCGCGCTGATCTCTCCGCCCGAGCGGACGGCAGCCGATTCGATCCGGCTGACCAGGTTGCCGATCGCCTCGACCGGGACCGGCCGTTTGTGCGAAGCCCGCTCCAGCCCGCCGCGCAGCTTGGCGCGGTCGAAGGGTTGGCGCGAGCCGTCCCGCTTGCGGACGAAGAGGGCCTGGAGCTCGTATCTTTCGTAGGTGGTGAACCGGTGTTCGCAGCTCGAACACTGGCGCCGCCGGCGCACGGCAGCGCCTCCTTCGGAGCCTCGCGACTCGAGAACCCGGCAACCTTTATGTCCACATTTGGGGCAAAGCACATAAGGAATTATACTAGGAATGGCGTCGGACACCTTCTTTGTACACCATATATAGCGTTTCCCCCGAAAATAGTTTGCGGGTTTTGCGACGTATGGTGGCCACACCCCGCCACCTGTACGATTGAAGGGTGAGCCAGGAACAAGAACCAGCCGGCGGGGGCGACGGCAAAAAGAACACCGGTGCGAGGCGCGACGCCGCCCGTGACCGGGCAACCGCCGCCCGCGATACCGCGTGCGAAAAGGCGAGCCTCGCCCGCGAGAACGCGGTCGAGATGGCGACCACCGCCCGCGACGCCACGGTCGAGAGGGCTGGCATCGCCCGCGACGCCACGGTTGAGAAGGCCGCGGCGATCAAGGACTCTGCCGCCGAGAAGTTCAACGCGGTCAAACCCAAGTTCCGCGGCGTCTCCCACGAGTGGGCGTTCTTCCTCTCGCTCGGACTGGGGATCTCGCTGCTGATCATCGCCGACACCCCGCGCAAGCTGCTCGCGGTCGGCATCTACACACTTTCGCTCTGCGCCCTCTTCGGCACCAGCGCCCTCTATCACCGGGTCAACTGGAAGACGATGAAGGCCCGCATGCTGATGCGCCGCCTGGACCATTCGATGATCTTCCTGTTGATCGCGGGAACGATCACCCCGTTCTGCCTGCTCACCATGACCGGGACCTGGGCCACGGCGATTCTGGTCGCGGTCTGGTCGGCGGCCGCCCTCGGGATCGTGATCGAACTGATCTGGACCGGTTCACCGAAATGGGTCAGCGCCGCGATCTACGTCGCAGTCGGCTGGATCGGCGCCCTCGCCTTCCCGGAGATCGTCGGCACCGCCGGAATCGCGGCCGGCCTGCTGATCGCCACCGGCGGACTGCTCTACACGGTCGGCGCTGTGGTCTACGCCACCGGCCGTCCGGACCCGAACCCGACTTACTTCGGCTACCACGAGGTCTTCCACGTCTTCGTCATCGGCGCGGCCGCGACTCACTTCGCCGCGATTGCGTTCTTTGCCCTCTAGCCCGATGAACGGACCGCTCCGCCCTTGAGCACGACGGTCCAGCCTGAATGGAGTTCGATCACGATCGGGCCGGTCACCACGCGGCTGCTCCAGGCCGGGCCGAACCAGGCATCGGAAGCGGTCGTCTTCATCCACGGCAATCCCGGCTCGGCCGGCGACTGGGTCGATCTGATCGGCCAGGTGGGCGAACACCGCCGCGCCGTCGCCTTCGACCTGCCCGACTTCGGCCAGACCGTGGCCGGCCCGGACTTCGGTCACACGGTCGTCGAGTACTCCGACTTCATCGGCGAGACCCTGAACGCGCTGGGCATATCCCGGGTCCATCTCGTCCTCCACGACTTCGGCGGGCCGATCGGCCTCGACTGGACGGTCGGCAACCTCGGCATGGTCGCCAGCATCACCCTGATCACGACCGGGGTCTTCCTCGATTACAAATGGCACCGGACCGCCCGGGCCTGGCAGACTCCGGTGGTCGGCGAGGTGCTTCAGGGGATCATCACCCGGCCGATCTTCCGCCGGGTGACCAGTAATGCCGAGCCGCGCGGCCTGCCGCGCTGGTACCTCGACCAGATGTACGACAACTACGACCGCCGCACCCGGGCGGCCGTGCTCGACCTCTACCGCGACTCGAAGAAGATCAGCCGCGACCACGAGCTGCTGGTGGCGCCACTGGCCGCCGCCGATCTGCCGGCCCTGGTCATCTGGGGCGCCGGCGATCCGTACCTCCCGGTTGAACTGGCCGAGCGCCAGAAAGAAGCCTTCCCTTCGGCCGACGTCCACGTCCTGCCCGAAAGCGGCCACTGGCCCTTCATCGACGACCCGCCGGCGGTCAGCCGGTTGCTACTCGAGTTCCTTCAGCGCGCCGAGTAAACAGCCGGGTAAGTACCCGATCGTCCTTTTTCATCGGTAGTGGATGAAAAAGGACGATCCTGATACGGCTGGAGTCAGACGAAGGGGTCGTTCTCCCAGTCCTTCGCGACCGCGTCCATCGGGTCGAGCAGGGAGCGCACCGTGTCGTAGAGCTCGCGCAGCCGCTCGTCGGTGTTCGCTTCGATCACGATGACCAGGGCCGGCAGGTTGCTCGAGGCGCGAACGAGGAACCAGCCATCGTCCCACTCGGCGCGCACGCCGTTGACGTCGATGATCTCGGGCGGCCCGGGCAGTTCGGCCGCTTGCTTCAGGACGGTGTCGACCACGACGTACTTCACCGCGTCGTCGCTGTGGACGTGCATGGTCGGAGTCGAGACGTACTGCGGCAGCTCACCGACGATCTCGGCGACCGACTTCTCGCCCTTGCTCAGGATCTGGGCGAAGCGCAGTCCGGTATAGACGGCGTCATCGAAGCCGTAGTAGTCGCCGGCGTCGAAGAAGTGGCCGCTGCGCTCGCCGCTGAAGGGGGCGTTCAGCTCGCGGGCCTTGGTCTTGATGTGCGAATGCCCGGTCTTCCACATGACCGGCACCCCGCCCTTGGCGGTGACCACGTCGGCCACGGCGCGTGAGCACTTGACGTCATAGACGATCGATCCACCGGGATGGCGCTCGAGCGAATCGGCGGCGAAGATCGTCAGGACGATGTCGGACCAGACGATGCCGCCGTTCTCGTCGGTCACGCCGAGGCGGTCGCCGTCGCCGTCGATCGAGAGCCCGACGTCGGCGCCGTGCTCCTTGACCGCGTCGCCGATCTGCTTGCGGGCTTCGACCGACTCTGGGTCGGGCTCGTGGTTCGGGAAGGTCCAGTCGAGCTCGAGGTTGATCGGAATCGTCTCGTAGCCGGCCGCCTCGAGGGCCTGGTTGAGGACCGGACCGGAGATGCTGTTGCCGCCATCGACCACGATCTTCAGCGGGCGTTTGCCCTTGGGGACGCGTTCAGTCAGTTCCTCGACATACTCGGGAATGATGATGCGCTCGGAGTAGGTGCCCTGGCCCGTGGCGAAGTCGCGGCTCACGGCGATCTCGTGGAGTTCCTTGATGCCGTCGGGGCCGAGCGTGATCGAAGGCTCGTCGCCCAGTTTGAATCCGGCCCAGCCGTTCGGGTTGTGGCTGGCGGTCACCTGGACGCCGGCGAAACCGCCGAGCAGGTGCTGGGCGAAGTAGACCGTGGGGGTGGTCGCCAGGCCGATGAACACGACGTTCCGCCCGGTCGAGAGCAGGCCGAGCGTGAAGGCGGTCGCCAGCTTCTCCGAGTAGCTGCGCGAATCGTGGCCGACCACGACGTCGGTCTTGCCGCGGCGGTCGAGGAAGGTGCCGAAGGCCCGGCCGAGGCGGTTTGCGACGAACTCGTTCAGCGGCTCTTCGGTGGTCGGTGCGTCGGGCTTCAGCGTGCCGCGCACATCGTATTCCCGGAAGAGGGTCGGATCGAGATGGTCGACGGCGAACGAGATCGGGTCGTTGCCGCTGCGGGGCAGTTCCAGGGGCCAGGACGGGGCGTTGTTCTCAGGCAATTTTCAGGTCCGATCCGGTTTGTTGACGAAGCGCGGGGTGGCTCAAATCTACCGGACGGGCGCTGTAGGATCCGCGCAGTGGTTCTCGGAGTAGATCTCGGCGGCACCAACCTCAAAGCTGCGGTCGTCGAGCCCGACGGCCGTATCGTCGCGACATCTTCTGAACCGTCGCTTGTCGCCGAGGGTCCCGAGGCGGCGGTGGCCCGGATGGCGGCCCTCGTCGAGAAGATGAGGCAAGAGCACGACTTCGGCGCGGTAGGCGCAGCCATTTGTGCGCCGATCGAGAAAGAAACAGGGCGGATAGCCAAGTCCGCTTCGCTGCCGGGGTGGATCGATGTCCCGGTCCGGGACCTGCTCGAGCAGCACCTGGCGATGCCGGTCACGCTCGAGAACGACGCCGCCAGCGCGATCCTCGCCGAATGGTGGCTGGGCGCGGGCGAGAGCAAGCCGGTGGTCGCCGGGCTGACCTTGGGCACGGGCGTCGGTGGCGGCCTGGTGATCGACGGCCGGATCTACAGCGGTTCGGACGGTCTGGCCGGCGAGTTCGGCCACATCTCCCTGGCCGACGGCCCCGAATGCCCCTGCGGCTCCTCCGGCTGTCTCGGCCGGCTGGCCGGCGGCACCGCGACCGGAGCGCGCTACCAGCTCCTGAGCGGCGAGGAACCGGTACGGACGGACGAGATCATCCGTCGCGCCGCCAACGGCGACACGGCGGCGCAGGAGGCGCTTGAGACCACCGTGGGCTACCTGGTCCGTGGGGTGAGGACGCTCGTGAACCTGCTCAACCCCGATGTCTTCGTTCTGTGCGGCGGTCTTTCCTGTGGCTGGGGCGATCCCCTGGCCGAAGCGATCCAGGCGGGGCTCAAAGGGTCTACCTTCCCCGGACTCGACGAGACCCCGATCAGGATCTCCGAGCTCGGCGCCTTCGCCGGAGCCATCGGCGCCGCCCGTTTAGCTCTCGACGATTAAGCGGCTGGAAGGTCCCCGGCTTCGACCGCGGCGGTAACCGCGCAGCCGGGTTCGGTCTCGTGACCGCAGTCGCGGAACTTGCAGAACTCGGCCAGCCGGTCAATCTCCTCGGCGCGCCGGTCGGCGGTCTCGTCCGCGGCCCCGGGTGCCCGCAGGCCGGGGGTGTCGATCATCAGGGCGCCGCCGGGAAGGCTGAAGAGCTCACGGCTGGTCGTCACGTGGCGACCGCGGTCGTCGCGGTCGCGGATCTCGGAAGTCTTCTGCCGGTCGTGGCCGAGCAGCGTGTTGGCCAGGGTCGATTTGCCGACACCGGAGCTGCCGAGCAGCACCACGGTCTCGGTCGGTTTGAGGAAGCTCTTGATCTGGTCGAGGTTCTCGCCGGACTTCGAGCTGAAGGCGAGCACCCGCGAAGCGGGGAAGCGTTCCGCGGCCTCGTCTACGGCCGGGCCGGGGTTCTCGACCAGGTCGGACTTGGACAGGGCGACGATCGTGCGGGCGCCGGAGGACTCACCGAGGGCGACCATGCGCTCGAGCCGGTCGAGGTCGTGGTCCTTGTTGAGCGAGCTGACGACGATCACGACGTCGACGTTGGCGGCGAGTACCTGAATCCGGTCGCGGTCGGCCGCCGAGCGGCGGGAGAGGGTGGTCCGCCGTTCGAGGATCTGGTGGACGGTGCCTTCGAGGTCGGCCGCCACCCAGTCGCCGACCGCCGGCATCGCCACCGCCGAAGTCGGGCCCTTGAGCAGTTTGCCGGCGGGCTTGCCCTGCATCTGCCCGTTCGGGGTCAGCAGATCGACCACGTGGTTCCGGTGGAGGCCGATGACGCGGGCCGGCACGAGGTCCTTTCGCGTTACTTCGTCCCAGGCGGCGAAGTCGGTGGACTGCCATCCGATGATTCTGAGCCCGGCGGCGTCTGAGGTGGGGGTCAGTGGCTGAGCGATGCGGTCGCTGAAATCTTGGCTGCCTCGATCAGGTCCAGCAGCTCCGGTTCGCGGTTGTCCCTGATCAGGTTGATCGGATCGGGATCTCCGTTGACGATGCCCTCGAAGAAAACCTTCCGGTCCTGGTAGGTCGGCAGGGTGCCCTTGGCCCAGCCGCGCACCTCGTTGAGGATCACCGCGAGGCGGGCGTAGTCCTCGCCGAACTGCTCGCTGATCTCCCGCTTCATGCGCTTGGCCAGGGCGGGTGACGCTCCGGCTGTCGATATCGCGATCGCGAGGGGGCCTGTGCGCACGATCGCCGGCAGGATGAAGTTGCAGAGCGGCGGCACATCGACCACGTTGGCCAGCATCGCCCGCTTCTCGCCGTCGTAGTAGATCCCGATGTTGACTTCGGAGTCGTCGGTGGCGGCGATCACCATGAACTTGCCTTCGAGGTCCGCGGGTCCGGCGTAGGCGCGCCTGATCCAGTCGATCGAGCCTTCGGCGGCGTACTCCTGAACGGCTTCGCAGGCCTCAGGCGCGATCAGGACGACGTCGGCGTCACAGGCCAGCAGCCCGTCGATCTTCTCGAGACCGATGTCGCCGCCGCCGACCACGAGGCACTTGCGGCCGGTCAGTTTCAGGCAGGCGATGTAGAACGGGGTGTCCAGCATGTCTTTGACACATGTCTGATCACAGAGCGGTTTGCGGTACTGGCAGACGCACTCTTTTCCGGCATAGGCTTGGGCGGGCATATGACTAAAGGTTAGGGGATCGCGCAATTTCGGCCGTTTTAATGGCGGTCGAGGGCGTGATTGGCCGCTTCAGATGGAGTCGACGGTCTTGCGCAGGCCGTCTTCGAGGCTGGTCGTGGCGCTCCAGCCGAGATCGGCTGCGGCGCGCGAGGGGTCGATTGCGTTGCGCTGGACGTCGCCTTTTCGCGGTGTGTCGAACTCGGGCTCGAAGGAGGTGCCGTTCTCTCCCAGCCCGCCGATCGTCGAGATCAGGTCGAGCAGGGGGGTCTCCTTGCCGGAGCCGATGTTGATCGTGCCTTCGACGTCGGTGCGCGAGGCGGTCAGCATGGCGTCGATCACGTCGGCCACGTAGACGAAGTCGCGGGTCTGGGTGCCGTCGCCGAACACGGTCGGGGTTTCGCCACGCAACAGCTGGCCGGCGAAGATCGCGACGGCACCGGCCTCGCCCTTGGGGTTCTGCCGCGGGCCGTAGACGTTGCCGAGCCGCAGCGCCACCGAGTTGAACATATAAAGGCGGCGGTAGAGCTCGAGGTACTTTTCGACGACGAACTTGCTGAGCCCGTATTGACACATCGGTTCGGGCACGGTCGTCTCGACCGCGGGCAGGTCGATGTGCTCGCCTTCGCCGTAGACGGCGCCGCCGGTGGAGGCGAAGACGAACCGGTCGAGGCCGATCTGCTGGCTCGCTTCGATCAGGTTGACGCTGCCGACCACGTTCACGGTGGCGTCGTAGGTCGGCTCGTCGATCGACTTGCGCACCTCGCTCTGCCCGGCGAGGTGGAAGATCGTGCCTGGCCGTTCGGCTTCCAGGGTCCCCCGGACGAATTCGGTGTCGCGGATGTCGCCTTCGACCAGGCGGGCGCCGGCGGCGGTCGCCGGGGCCAGGTTCTCCAGCTTGCCGCTACTCAGATTGTCGAGCACCACGACCTCGTCGCCGCGTCCTGTCAGGGCATCGACCAGGTGTGATCCGATGAATCCGGCGCCGCCGGTTACCAAAGTCTTCATGGAAGGGATATTAGGTTCAATCCCCAGGGATTGGCTGTGCGGCGGCTGGACATTTCCCCGGCACCGTTACCCGGCCCTGCTACTGTCGCCGACCAATGCGTCTGATCATCACCGAGAAAAACAACTCTGCCCAGAAGATCGCCGAGATCCTCTCCGGGGGGAATGCGAAGGAATTGAAGTCCTTCACGACCCCTGTATTTAAATGGAGCGATTCCGATGGCGACCATTCGGTCATCGGAACCGGTGGCCACATGGTCGAGCGCGCCTTCCCGGAAGAGAAGGAATACAAGCAGTGGAAGCTCGACCTGATCCACGGCCTGGTCGACGCGCCGCTGATCACCCGCGCCTCTGACGGCAAGAAGAACGTGATCAAGGCCGTCCAGAAGGAAGCCAAGGTGGCGGACAGCCTGATCATCGCGACCGACTTCGACCGCGAGGGCGAACTGATCGGCCTCGAAGCGCTCGAAGTGTCGCTGGAGGTCAACCCCGATCTCGAACCGACGATCAAGCGGGCCCGCTACTCGGCCCTGACCCGGGAAGAGATCGAAGGCGCCTTCTCGAACCTCGACGACCTTTCCTACCCGCTGGCCAACGCGGCCGGCGCGCGGCAGGACATCGACCTGATCTGGGGTGCCGCCTTCACCCGGGCCGTCTCCCTGACCGCCAAGGCATACGGTGCCAACTTCCTCTCGGTCGGCCGCGTCCAGAGCCCGACGCTCGGCCTGATCGTCGAACGCGAGCTCGAGCGCCGCGCCCACGTCTTCAAGCCGTACTGGGAGCTCTTCGCCAAGTTCGAGCACCCGAGTGGCCACAGCTTCGAGACGCATCACGCCACGGACAAGTTCTGGGACAAGACCGAGGCCGACAGCTCCCTCGCCGCGACCGCCAGCCCCGGCATCGTCCAGTCGGTGACCAGTCGCGAGGGCAAGAGCAAGCCGCCGACGCCGTACAACACGAACTCCTTCCAGGTGGACGCGTCCAGCCGCCTCGGCATCACGCCGAAGATGGCGATGAACTACGCCCAGGACCTCTACGACGACGGCTTCATCTCGTATCCGCGTACCGACAACACGATCTACCCGGATTCGCTGCCGCTCGAGAAGACGATCGAGTCGCTGGTCAAGATCAAGGACTTCGCTGCCGCCGCGCCGCTGCTCGACGCGCCGCTCACGCCGACCCAGGGTAAGAAGTTCGACGCGGCCCATCCGCCGATCTACCCGACACACGCCCTTTACCCGAGCGCCCTCGACGGGCCCAAGGCCCGGGTATACGAGCTGATCGTGCGCCGCTTCCTGGCCACTTTCTCGAGCCCGATGATCACCGAGTCCACCCGGGCCGACATCGAAGCCGGCAGCGAGACCTACTTCGTCCGCGGCAAAGTCGTGCTCGACCCCGGTTACGCCGCGATCTACACCTACGCCCGCTCTTCCGACGAGGAGATTCCGGCACTGGAAGAGGGCCAGAAGCTGGAACTCGACGGCAAGCCGTGGCTGGTCGACAAGGAGACGCAGCCGCCGGCCCGCCTGTCCGAAGCGAAGCTGGTCCAGCTGATGGACGAGCAGGGCCTCGGCACCAAGGCGACCCGCCCCGACATCATTCAGAAGCTCTACAGCCGCAAGTACGTGCGCAACCACCCACCGGAGCCGACCGCGACCGGTATGGCGATGTACGAAGCCTTCAAGGAGTACGTGCCGGGCATGGCCACTTCCGAGATGACCGCCACGCTCGAAGGCGAGATGGACCAGATCGCCGAGTCGAAGCTGACCAAGGAAGACGTGGTCAACGACAGCCGCAAGCTCGTCCACACGACCTTCGACGACCTGCGCAAGGGCGAAGAGGAGCTTTCGAAGATCATCTGGGCCGGCATGGACAAGGACCGCATCCTCGGCCCCTGCATCGTCTGCAAGGAAGCCGGACGGGTCAAGGAAGACGGCTCGCCGAACCAGCTGCGCATCATCCGGGCCAAGAAGTCCGGCAAGTCCTTCGTCGGCTGCTCCGGCTGGACGCTCGATGATCCCGATGCCTGCGACCAGACCTTCCCGATGCCGCAGCCGAACTTCTACGAAGTGACACCGCTCGAGGAGAACTGCTCGATCTGCCACCGCACCCCGCGGGTCAGCGTCAAGGCCCGGGGCCGCGCCGGCCGTCCGTGGAAGCTCTGCTTCAACGACGACTGCCCGACCATGATCGAGATGCGCGAGAAGAAGGCCGAGCGCCTTGCCGCCCAGGAAGCCAAGAAGAAGATGGACGAGGCCGCCGGCAAGGGCAAGAAGAAGACCACGGCCAAAGGCAAGAAGTCAGGTGCCAAGAAGAAGGCCCCGGCCAAAAAGCGCTCGACCACCGTCGCGGCGTCGAAGCGCTCCTCCGGCGAGCCCGATCTCGGCACCCGCCGGGTCAAGCGCGCCGGCAGCCGCTCCGGTCCCGGCGCCGACAAGAAGTAGAGGCCGGGCGTGTTCATCACGCTCGAGGGGGTTGACGGCTCCGGCAAGACGACCCAGGCCGAGCTGCTGGTCGCGGCGCTCGGGCCGAGCACGGTCCGTCTGCGTGAGCCCGGCGGCACCGCCGCCGCCGAAGAGATCCGCAGCCTGCTCGCCGATCCGGAAACGCCGCTCGACCCGATCGCCGAGCTCCTGCTCTTCTGTGCCGCCCGCGCCGACCTGGTCGGCCGCGTGATCAAGCCTGCGCTGGAGACCGGCCAGACGGTGGTCTGCGACCGCTTCGTCGATTCGACGATCGCGTACCAGGGGGTCGCCCGCGACCTCGGCATCGTCCGGGCCCGGGAGATCAACGACGCCGCCACCGGCGGGCTCGACCCCGACCTGACCCTCCTGATCCGCGTCGATCCGGCCAAAGGGCTCCAGCGGGCCCGGAGCGACGACCGCTTCGAAGCCGAAGGCCTGCGCTTCCAGGAGAAAGTCGCCGAGGCCTATGACGACATCAGCCGCCGTGAGCCGCACCGGGTCAGCGTGATCGACGGTGACGGTACCCCGGAGGAGGTCCACGCGCGGGTCATGGCAGTGGTCGAAGCGAAACTCGCCCAGTGAGTGCTTCCTCCGCCCTCGAAGACGCGACCGCCCACCAGGCCCGGGCCGGGTTGGCCCTGGCCGCGGCCCTCCGCGACGGCCCGTCGCACGCCTACCTGTTCCAGGGGCCCGCCGGATCCGGCAAGAAGCGGATCGCCCGCGCCTTCGCCGCCGAGATCCTGGTCAGCGGAAGCCCCGATCCCGGGGAGACTCGGCGCCGGGCACTGCTTGATCCTTCGCCGCATCCCGACCTGATCTGGCTCAAACCGGTCGGCATGAGCCATGCCGTCGCCGACGTCCGGGAAGAGGTGATCCACCGGGCGCCGCTCAGCCCTTTCGAAGGTGGCCACCGGGTGTTCGTGATCGAAGCGGCCGACGCGCTGAACGAAGAGAGCCAGAACGCGATGCTGAAAACGCTCGAAGAGCCGCCGGCGCACGCCCACCTGATCCTGCTCTCGTCCGAGGCCGAAGCCGTGCTGCCGACCGTCGCCTCGCGCTGCCAGACGATCGAGCTCGAAGCGCTGCCGCAGGCGGTGATCGAGGCCGAGCTGGGCGACATCGCGCCGCCCGAACGAACCCGTGCAGCCGCCCGGCTCTCGCGCGGCGACCTCGATACCGCCCGGCTCCTGGCCACGGGCCGCGGCCAGCGGATCCGGGAAAACGTCGAGACGATGATGGCCGGCGTGATCGACGACCGGCTCGAGAACTCACCCTGGCTGGCGGTGCTGAACCTCGCCAAAGAGACGGGCGATCAGGCCGGCGAGCGGGTCACGGCCGAGCTCGGCGGTGAGGTGAAGGTTGGCATCAAGCACACCAAGACCGAGATCGAGGAGGCGACGCGCCGGGCCCAGCGCCGGGCCCGGACCGGCGTCCTCGACCTTTCGCTGTCCCTGGCGGCCTCGTGGGCGCGTGACCTCTCGGCGATCAAGGCCGGCGCTCCCGAGCTCGTCTTCAACACCGACCGGCTCGAAACGCTCGAGCAGCAGGCGGAACCGATCCGTCTGGAGGCGGCCCGCGCCGCGGTCGAGCTGATCGCGGACACCCGGCGCCGCTTCGACCTGAACGTCTCCGAGGAACTCGCCCTGGAAGCGCTCTGCTTCCGCCTCGCCACCGGGTTCAGCCCGGCCTGACGCGCGGCGGCCAGTTCAGGCAGGGGGGTCCGGCCGGGTCGACTCGGACTCGGCCTCGGCCGGCTCGTCTACGCCCTCGATCGCGCTCCGCTGGGCGAGCCGGGTGATCTGTTTCGACTGGCGTGACGCGATCACGCTGAAGTTGAGGGAGAGCGCGAGCAGGATCAGCAGCACGACCGAGAACAGGCCAATTGTGACGTCACGAACGCCGATCGCCTTCGCCATCAGTTCGAGCAGCCCGGGGAAGGCGGCGCCGGCGAGCATCGCCAGCCCGAGAAGGAACCAGACGATGCTGTACCGCTCAAGGAGCCGGTCGCGCCGGATCAGGTCGAGGATCAGCAGCATGAAGAGCACGGCCAGAATCGCCGCGACGATGCGCGCCTGTGGGGTGAGCCGGACCACCGGTCCGGTCGCTGCCAGGAGCCAGCTCATTTCTCGGCCTCCGGCGCCGGAGTCCGCGGCCGCAGCTGGCCGACCAGCAGGACGATCAGCGTCTTGAAGATGTAGAAGGCCGAGCCGAGCGGCGTGATGAAGGAGTTGCCCTGCTCGCGCGGCAGCATGCTGACCGGGACCTCCTTGACCGTGAGGCCGGCGCGGACCGCCTGTTGCAGCGACTCGACTTCGGCGAACTCGGACGAGTAGCGGGTGGCGAACAGGGCCATCGCGCGCCGGTTCAGGGCGCGCATGCCGCTGGTCGTGTCGGTCAGGGTCTGCCGGGTTGCGGTCGAGACGATCAGGCTGAAAAGGCGCTGGCCGGCCCGGCGGGCCCAGGAGGTGCTGTAACCGGAGGCCTCGGCGAAGCGGGATCCGACCACGAGGTCGGCGTGACCGGCTTCGACTTCAGCCAGGAGGCGGGTCAGCTCGGCCGCCGGATGCTGGCCGTCGCCGTCGATCTGGCCGCAGAGCTCGTAGCCGTTGGCCATCGCGTAGATGTAGCCGGTCTGGTGGGCGGCGCCGACGCCCTGGTTGAACGGCAGCGAGGCCACCCGGGCCCCGGCCTGCCGGGCCCGGACCGCTGTTTCGTCCCCGGAGCCGTCATCGATCACCAGCACGTGGGCGCCGGGCACGTGTTCCCGGGCGTCCTCGACTACGGCCCGGATCGAGTCTGCTTCGTTCCATGCGGGGATGAAAACGAGGGTCTTCACGCTTCGATTCTGTCCGATTGGGATATTTTCGGCTGTGCGATCGGCATCGGCGTTCTGCTCTAGGCTCCCTCAAGGTATGAGAAACCGGCCCCCACGCCGACAGCGTCGCCACATCGGAATGCGGCTCTGGCTGGCCGCCGGATTTGCCGCGGTCGGATTCATCACGGCCTCGATCATGTTCTTCTTCGTCATCGATTCGAGCCGCGACGTGCTCTCGGAGCGGTCGGCCGAGCTGGCGGTCGGCCGGACCTACCGGCTCGCCGACCGGATCGGCGAGCCCGGCAACAAGATCGAAACCGAAGTGACCGCGGCCAACGGCGAGGGCTTCTCGGCCTGGTACTTCGATCCCGACGGCAACCTCGTCTCGCCCGTGGCGTCATCTGAGGTCTTCTCCGACAACGACGCCTACGTCGAGACCCTCGCCCAGGCGCTGGACGGGGTGAGGGCCACCGACGAGATCGAGGGCGGCAAAGTGACTCTGGTCGGGGTGCCGGTCGGCTCCGAAGACGGCGGGCCGGGCGGCGCGGTCGTCGGCCGCTACTCGCGCCCGGAGGTCCTGCGCAGCGCGCTCGACACCTTGCGATCGGAAAGCCTGCGGGCGGCCCTGATCGCCGTCCTGGTCGGCAGCCTGCTCGGGGTCGCGATCGCGTCGGCGATCGCCGTCCGGATCAAGCGGCTTGCCTCCAAAGCCGATGACCTCGCCTCCGGGAACTTCGACGTGACCCTGCCCACCGGTGGCCGCGACGAGATCGGGGACCTGGCGCGCTCGCTCGAATCGATGCGGCTCTCGCTGAAAGAGAACTTCGGCGTGCTGACCGCCGACCGCGACAAGCTGACCGCGATCTTCGACGGCCTGAACGACGCGGTGATGGTGGTCGACGACGAAGGTCCGATCCGCTTTTACAACTCGGCCGCGACCGTCCTCCTCGACCAGGGCGGCCTGCCGCCCGAGGCGATGCTGCCGCAGATCAAGCGCGCGTCGATCGAAGGTTTCGCCGCCCACCCGGCGCTCCGGATCGGTGACCGCGCCTACGCGATGCAGGCCCGGTCCCTGCCGGACGAGAAGGCGGTGCTGGTGGTCGTGCGCGACCGGACCGAGGAGATGCGCAAGGAGTTTGCCGAGCGTGACTTCGTCAGCAACGCCGCCCACGAGCTTCGAAATCCGCTCGCCGGGATCTCCGGGGCGATCGAGGTCCTCCAGTCGGGGGCCAAGGACGATCCGCCTGCCCGCGACCATTTCCTCAACCGGCTTTCGGCCGACGCCGAGCGGATGAGCCGCCTCACCCAGTCGTTGCTGACGCTGGCCCGGGTCGAGGCCCTCGGGGCCGGGGAGGTCGAGGTGGTCGACGTGACCGCCGCCGCCCGCGACGTCGAAGCCGCCGTCGAGGTGCCGCCCGGCCTGGATCTGATCCTCGACGTCGAGCGGGATCTGGCCGCCAAGGGCGATCCGACCCTGCTGCGCCAAGTCCTGATCGGCCTGGTCACCAACGCCTGTAAAAACACGCCGCCCCCCGGCACCGTTACGGTTCGCGGCAGACGCATCGGTGATGCCGAAATGCTGCTCGAAGTGATCGATACTGGAACTGGAATCCCACAAGCCGAGGTTGACCGCGTGTTCGAGCGCTTCTACCGCCGATCCGAATCGCGCCGCCAGGAGGGCTTCGGTCTCGGCCTCGCGATCGCCCGCCGGATGGCCGATGTGATGGGCGGGGAGATGGGCGCGAATTCAGTCGAGGGCGAGGGCAGTACCTTTTGGGTCCGCCTCCCGTTGATCGAACAGTCAGAAACCCCGATTGCCTGAGAACTTGAATAACGCCGGACGAATCCTGATCGCAGACGACGAGCCCTCGGTGAGGGACTCGGTCGGCTACGCCCTGGCCCAGGAGGGATTCGAGGTGACGCCGGCGATCGACGGCACTGAAGCCGAAGAGAAACTGGTCGGAGATTTCGAGTTCGACCTGCTGATCCTCGACATCATGATGCCCGGCCGAAGCGGTCTCGACATCTGCCGCGAGGTGCGCTCGCGCTCTGCCGTGCCGATCATCATCCTGACCGCGAAGGACGCCGAGGTCGACAAGGTCGTCGGGCTCGAGGTCGGCGCCGACGACTACGTGACCAAGCCCTTCTCGGTCCGCGAACTGCTCGGCCGGGTCCGGGCCCAGCTCCGCCGCCGTGAGCTCGACCGGTCGCCGGCACCCGAGGTTTCCCGAATCGTCGCCGGCCCGGTGACGATCGACCTCGCCCGCCACGTGGTCACCGTCCACGGTCGCACGATCAGCCTGACCCGCTCCGAGTTCCAGCTGCTGCGCCTGCTTGCGGCCCGGCCCGGGGAGGTCTTCAAGCGCTCCCAGATCATGGAGGAGCTCTGGCAGACCGAGTTCGACGGAGACGAACGGGCCTGCGACGTACACATCTCCAACCTGCGGCAGAAGGTAGAGACCGATCCCCAGCGACCCGAGCTGGTGCTCACCGTACGCGGCATCGGCTACAAATTCGCGGATTTCTAGATGACCCAGGTAGCCGATCTGACGCTGCCGAAGCTGGACATGACAGACCCGAGCCTCAAGGGGGACCTCTGGCACGCCGAGATGAAGTCGATGCTCGACAGCGGCGAGTGGCTGGCGGAATCGCCGATGGCGACAGTGGTCCTCGGACGCGAGGCCGGTGAGTTCTTCCTGCGGACCAGGTCGGCGGTCTTCCCGGGCCTCCTGATCGCCCAGATCTTCGGCATCGACGACGGGCCGCTCTTCGAGCAGATCGAGCACAACATCATCAACGTCAACGGCGACGCCCACCGTCGGCTGCGCGGCCTGGTCAACCCGTCGCTGACCCCGCGGGCGGCCAACCTGTACCGGCCGGCGATGCGCGACTTCCTCGAGGAGCTGTGGGACGGCCTTGAGGGCGCGGACGAGTTCGACTTCATCGACGCTTTCGCCCGGCCGTATCCGTCGCTGACCATCTCCCGGGTGATGGGCGCACCGCCCGAGGACGCCGCCAAGCTCCACGACTGGTCGATGTGGATCCAGCGCCAGTTCGACCCGATCGCGCTCTCCGATCCGGAGATGGTCGAGCGGATCCAGGCCAAGGTCGGCGAGTTCTACGACTGGGTCAGGCCGCTGATCGAGCGCCGGCGGACGACACCTTCCGACGACCTGATCTCATCCCTGATCGCGACCGAGGAGGAAGGCGAGAAGCTGTCCGGGGTCGAGCTCGAGAACCTCGTCCTCAACATCCTGGTCGGTGGCGTCGACACCACCCAGAACCAGCTGGCCCACGCCGTCCGCCTGCTGGCCGAGCGCCCCGACCAGTGGGCGAAGCTTCGTGAAGACCCCGAGACGCTGGCTCCGCTGGCCGCCATGGAGGCGCTGCGTTTCGAGCCGATCACGCCCTTCACCGCCCGCCAGCTGCTGGAAGAGGTCGAGTACGAAGGCATCATCTTCCCCGAGGGCACGGTGGTGGCGGTCTGTTCGTTCACCGGCAACCGCGATCCGGAAGCATTTTCCGAGCCGATGGACTTCGACATCACCGCCGATCGTGGCAAGACCCGCAACCTGACCTTCGGCGCCGGCTTCCATTACTGCGTCGGCGCCAACATCGCCAAGGCCGAGCTCGAAGAAGGCCTCACCTTTCTCGCCGAAAAGATCGAAACGCTCGAACTGGCCGGACCGCCCGACCTCCAGACGGTCAGCGGCATCTACGGCATCGATGAACTACCCCTGCGGGTTGAAGCCGCCTGAGACCCAGGCCTTGGCGGCTTCGAGCTCGTCGAGCTTGAAGACCTTCACCTCGCCGGGAGCCATCCAGCCGAACGCCGAAGCCAGCCGGCTGAGCTTCTTGCCGTCGGTGACCACGGCGATGCGCTCCCAGGATGAATGCTTGCCGACTCCCCACTCGACACCGGCCTTGACGTCTTCCCAGACTGCGCCGGCCTCGTAGCCTTCGAATCCTGGTCCGATCTGGGTCAGGGCCCGCACCTTGTCGCCACTCTCGATCGCTTTGCGGATCGGTGGCATCAGTACGTCGTCGTAGTCAGTGCGGGTGATTTCACCGGTGAAGATGAAACCGAGGACACCGTCTGGCATGTTTTCGAGTTGTTCAATCATCGACCTCGATCTTCCACCAAAGCCGGCGGACCTGCAACCCGGTCCTATGGTTCTGTGCCGCGTTGTGGCTCTATATGCACTCAACGCGGCACAGAATGAGCGTCTGGAGCAAAATCGGAGGAGCCCGCAGGCCCGACCAGCTACTCTGTATACAGGACTAACTACAGAAACTGGACTTAGCTCATGTCATACCTCCTCGTTCCGCTTGATGAAGCAATCGTTTTCCCGTCAGTCAGCGCCAACCTTCAGATCGACGTCGGCGACGAGGACCAGGTCTTCCTGCTCACCCGCCGTGACGGCGAGTTCGAGCGGGTCGGCGTCGTCGCCGAAGTGATCGAACACGGCCACACCCCGCAGGGCGAGCCGATCGCGACCGTCGTCGGCCTGCGCCGCGGCCTGGCCGGCATCGCTCAGTCCGACGAGAAGGATCCCGAAGCACTCCGCATCGAAGTCCAGGAGATCCACGACGGACAGCCGGACGACGACCACACCAAGGAGCTCGCGCGGGAGTACCGCGCGATCGTCGAGGAGATCCTCGAGCTGCGCGGAGCCGACGGGCGGATCGCCGCCTTCCTGCGTTCGGTCGAAGAGCCGGGCGCGCTGGCCGACACGGCCGGTCTCAGCCCCGACCTGAACGTCGACCAGAAGGTCCGCCTGCTCGACACGATCAACGTGACCGCCCGCCTCGAGCTCGCGGTCGAGTTGCAGCGCGAGCGCCTGGCCGAGCTCCAGGTCCGCAGCCGCATCCGCGACGACGTCGAGTCCGGCGCCCAGGCCCAGCAGCGCGAGTACTTTCTGCGCAAGCAGATGGATTCGATCCGCAAGGAACTGGGTGACGACGAAGCCAGCCTGATCGAGGAATACGAGCAGAAGATCAGTGACGCCGGCATGCCCGAGGCCGTTCAGGAGCAGGCCGAGAAGGAACTGCGGCGCCTCGAACGCCAGGGCGAGCAGTCCGGCGAGAGTTCGATGATCCGCAGCTACCTCGACTGGCTGATCGCGGTGCCGTGGTCGAATCGTTCCGACGGTCGCCTCGACCCGGTCCACACCCGTGAAGTACTGGACGAGGATCACGCCGGCCTCGACGACGTCAAGAAGCGCATCACCGAGTTCGTCGCGGTGCGCAAGCTCCGTGAGGATCGCGGAGTCGAGAAGGACAGCCGCGCCGATGGCGCGATCCTGACCCTGGTCGGACCTCCCGGAACCGGCAAGACCTCGATCGGCGAGTCGATCGCCAAGGCGCTCGACCGCGAGTTCGTCCGCATCTCCCTGGGCGGACTCCATGACGAAGCCGAGATCCGCGGTCACCGCCGCACTTACATCGGTGCCCTGCCAGGCCGCATCGTGCGGGCACTCCGGGACGCGAAGACGATGAACCCGGTGATCCTCCTCGACGAAGTCGACAAGGTCGGCGCCGACTGGCGCGGCGACCCTTCGGCCGCCCTGCTCGAAGTTCTGGACCCGGCCCAGAACCACTCGTTCCGGGACCATTACCTCGACGTCGAGGTCGATCTCTCCGAGGTCGTCTTCCTCGCCACCGCCAACCAGCTCGACCCGATTCCGGCGCCTTTGCTGGACCGCATGGAGATCATCGCCTTCGACGGTTACACCACCGCCGAGAAGCTGGCGATCGCCCGCGGCTACCTGCTGCCGCGCCAGGTCAAGCGGAACGGACTGGAAGCCGACGAGGTCGACGTCAGCGACGAGATCCTGAACGCCCTGATCTCCGAGTACACCCGGGAAGCCGGTGTGCGCCAGCTCGAGCGTGAGCTCGGCAAGCTGCTGCGCGCGGCGGCGACCCGGATCGCCTCGGAAGAGGTCGAGCGGCCGCTGGTCCTCGACGAACCGGCGCTGCGCAAGGCTCTGGGACGTCAGAAGATCTTCCAGGAGTCGGTCGAGCGCACGGCGATCCCGGGCGTTTCAACCGGCCTCGCGGTCACCGGAGCCGGCGGCGACGTGCTCTTCATCGAGGCGACCGCCATGGACGGTGACAAGGGCCTGGTCCTGACCGGCCAGCTCGGCGACGTCATGAAGGAATCGGCGCGGATCGCACTTTCCTACGTGCGCTCGCACAGCGAACAGCTGGGCATCGAGCCGGAGGCCTTCCAGCGCGAGTTCCACATGCACGTGCCGGCGGGAGCGATTCCCAAGGACGGCCCCAGCGCCGGCACCGCGATGACCACGGCACTGGTCTCCCTGCTGACCGACCGACCGGTCAAACACACTGTCGGCATGACCGGTGAAGTCACGCTCCAGGGACGGGTGCTGCCGATCGGCGGACTCAAGCAGAAGGTGCTCGCGGCGCACGCCGCCGGGCTGACCGATGTCTTCCTGCCCTACCGCAACCGGGGTGACCTCGACGAGGTCCCCGATGAAGTTCGCGACGTCATGAACTTCCATCCCGTGATGAGCGTGGAGGAAGTCATCGATCTGGCCCTCGAACCGGCCGGGAGCACGGCAGATGTCCCCGCGATGTCGTAACTGCAGCCCGGTCCCGCCGGAGATGCGGGAAGCGGCCGGCGTGCTCGAGCGCCGCTGGACCATGGCCACGATTTACGCCTGTTCCAGCGGTGCGACCCGCTTCAACGAGTTCCGGCAGTCCCTGCCGGGGGTATCCCCGACCACGCTCTCCGAGCGGCTGGAGCAGCTCGAGGCGGCAGGCATCGTCGAGCGGAACACCGTCGCCGGCCGGCCACCGCACACCGAATACGCACTCACGCCCCGGGGTGAAGGCGTCGCCCGCGCCGTCGCCGGGCTGCTGCAGTTCTAGACTGCGAGTCACGACCACCCTGGAGCAGGAGAGAAATGGCTGAACTGAGTGGACTGAGTCCCGAAGCGCGAGCCGAGCTGGAACAGCAGATCCGCGAAGAGCTCCGTCCGGAGCTGGAAGCGCAGCTGCGAAAAGAGCTGACGCCGAAGATCAAGGAAGAGATCGAGATCGAGTACCGGTTGTCGCAAGAGGCGTAGGCGTGAACTGCTGGGCGTGTGACGCCGCGGTATCCGAGCGTGTCGACACGATCGGATACCTGAAATGCGACGCCTGCGGCCTGCGGTTCTATCCGTCCGGAGAGGCGCCGCACGACGACCGTGCCGTTCATCACCTACGTCGAAGGCCTGCGGCACCGGTTCCCGAGAAGGGTGCTGCTCGCAGCGAGGCAGCGACGGTGGCTCCGCGACCCGCACCCGGAAGGCCACGAACTCCTGCGGGCTGTCGCGGTCCGCTGATGTCTCAGCTTCGACGGAAAGTCACTATTCAGGGCTTTGGCCGGGCGGCGGTCAGCGATAGATTGGACGCATGGATCGGCGTGCAGGACGAAGGAGCCCCCTGTCCCCCGGAACCGTGACGTCCCGCATCGTCGCTTCGAACCTCGCCGGATAGTCCTTGCTGGATCTTTGCCTGGCCCTTGTCCGTTCTTTGCGACCGGCCATCTACTGTCGGCCCCCGACCCATGAAAAGGAGAACCATGAAAAAATGCAACGCTTTGCTGGGCCTCCTCGCAGCATTTCTCACACTCGGTGTGGGCAATGTCGCGACGGCCGGAAACAATTACCCCACCAGTCTGTCGATGAACTACTCGTCAGCGTCTGGCGGACGGTTCGCCGGCAAGGTGCGGTCCCGCAATGTATGCGTGAGTAAGCGAAGGGTCTTGGTCTATCGCAAGAGTCCAGGCAGGGACCCCTCGATCGGTGGCACCACATCATCGGGTAGCGGTAGGTGGGACCTGAGGACCGGAAAGCCCAGGACGGGCGACTACTACGCACGAACCGCCCCGAAGCCCGCTGGCAGCGGCGTCAGGTGTGGCGGCGCACGATCTGCGACCACCCACGTCTCATAGCGACGGACCCGGCCCGGTGTGCCGGAGTTTGCAATCGGTGACGGACCGGCTCTTCACGGAAGCCCTGTTACAGCGGGGTCTCCGTGGTTGCCTGACGCATGAGCAGTGAAGCCGACGAGCGGAATCGAACCGCTGACCCCTTCATTACGAGGCGTCACCGCACTGGCACTCGAAGCCTGCGCGCGGGCGTGTGCCACCTGTGCGGACGAAGGCGGCCGTCACGCCGAAGACCACGAGCACTGCGCCGCGTGTGTTCAGGCCTGCCGCCGTTGCGAGAAGGCGGGCCTCGAGATGCTGGCCGCGCTGCCCTGAGCTGAACGCTCGACACTTCGGCGAGTTGCGAGCCTCGGAGGGGTAGTTTACCCTGAGACTTTGACGTTAGAAGTGGAAGGGGGTCTTGTGAGAAGGTGGTTTTCGTTTGCGGCGGTGATTCTGGCGGCCTGGCTTTGTGCCCCGACGCCGGCGGTCGCCTCGCCGGCACCGTCGGGGGACCCCGTGGTCCAGAGCACCCGGGCCAAACTGAAGCGGCATCAGTCGAAGTACTGGATCTGGTACGCGCCGAGGCGCTGGGTTGCTGCGAAAGGGGCGTCCGGCATAGTCGTGAGCTCCCCCGACAGCGGCCGCAAGTCGGTCGGAGTCGGCTTCGCCGGGTCTGGTTACCCGGTGAGCCACGCTTTCGTCTTCAAGTACCTGAAGGCTTCCGGAGGTCTCGATTCACATCCCCTTCGCAATGTCCGGGTGATCAGGAAGAGTCGGAAGATCGGTTTCAGGGGCGGATCACGGCAGGTCTATGTGTGGACGGCCCGGAGGGCGGACCTTCGGGCGAAAGTGCGGGGCGAGCTGAAGATCGACGTCTTCTCATCCGTCGGCTACGGCTTCATGGTCGCCGGCATCAACGCGCCGAACGCTTCATGGCGCAAGGATTTCAGGCTGCTGCGGAGAATCGCGGGCGCTATCTTCTACCGCCCCCAGGCAATCGACCCATGGAAGCCCCGGGGCTGAGGTTCTGAGGCACCACACTTATCGTCGGGCGCTCTCGAGTCCAGCCGTTCCACAAGTCAGGAAATCTTAAGCCGACGAGCGGAATCGAACCGCTGAACCCTTCATTGCGAGTGAAGGGTCAGCGATAGGGGCTCAACCAGGTGAGCCCGCGATCGACACTTGCACTTTGGTCGGCGGGTACCGTGGGCAGGCGCACGGCGATCGTTTCGGCGTTGACCAGACCCGCGTCGAGCAACGCGGCAACGAAGTTGACGTCCTTTTCGCGGAGCACGCACAGTTTCGCCACGCAGAGATCATGGGCCTCCAGGCACCATCCGGTGAAAGCGAGTCCACCCTCGGGTGGAGCAGTATTGATGTTTTGCACCTTGACCAGTCGATCTCGCCAGCCGACAGGAAGTGCGGAAGTTTTCAGGTCAACACCATCGATGCTGAATCCATGTAGCTCTTCGAAGCTTGAGAACTCTCCGGCCACTCCTTCGATGAGGTCGGCCAGTCTCGCGGTTTCGTCGTTGTCGTTGGCGATCGGGAGAATGTCGACTTCGATTGACATGGTTGCCTCGTCAGGAAGATCTTCTTCCCGGTAGGTGCCGAGGATCGATTGTGAACCGACGACAATCACTTCGGTCTGCCCGATGATCTGGCAGGCAGTTCTGATGGCATGTTCCAATTGATCGCGGCGCATCAGCTAGCCAATTCGAGAACTTTGGTGCGTTCGTCCTGTGTGAGGAGGCCACCCATTGGGGAGACCTCGCGCATTTCGATGCTGTTCCGATCGAGGCCGGTCAGGACCCGGTGGAAACCTAAAACGTCACCTTCGTCCAGCAGCTGCCTCCATCGTTCGAGATTGCGAACGTGCGGCTGCCCGGTGACCCGTTCGCCAAGTCGGAGGAGGTTGTCTGAAATCGTAGGTTGCCATTCATTGAGTGACGAGCGACTCAATTTGTCTGAGAGTTGGCGATGGAGCCGCCAGGACCGTCTCTCCGATCGAGTCAGGTCAGGCTTGATCGGGCGGCGCGAGACCTCCAGGCGATAGCCCATGCTTGAAAGCAACCTGTCGAGCTGCTCGTCGCTGAGATCCACTTTGCCTGAAAGGAACTGACTGATGCTCGGCTGGTGGACACCGCTAAGCCGCGACAGGCCAGACTGGGAGGTTCGGGTCTCCAGCATCACTGTGCGAAGTATCTGGCTTCGGTTGGCCATCTTTGAATTATAGCAAGGTTTACTATAACTGTGCCAGGATTCAGACTTGCGGTTGGCCAGCCGTGTATGCCGTCGTCATCGCGCTGTCTGAGCAGCAGAGGGCGCAAGCGCCAAGCCGACGAGCGGAATCGAACCGCTGACCCCTTCATTACGAGTGAAGTGCTCTACCAACTGAGCTACGTCGGCGCTGGCGGCATTGTAGGTGGTGCCGCGCTGTCTGGATCGTCCGGTGCCGCTGGGAGAATTGGCTCATGGCTGAAGAAAAGGACCTGCCCAGACTTGAACGCGGCAAGGACCTTTCCCGCATCTTCGCCTTCACCGACGGGGTGTACGCGATCGCGATCACGCTGCTCGTACTGCAGATCGACGTGCCGACCGGGATAACCGGCGATGCCTCTCTTTGGTCGGGCATCTCGGACGAAGGTCCCGATCTTCTGGCGTTTGCGCTCAGCTTCCTGGTGATCGGCATGAACTGGGTGGGCGCCCACCGTTTCATGCGGACCGTGAACGAGTACGACCGCGGGCTGATGCTGCTGACCTTGCTCGCCCTGTTCTTCATCGTGCTGATTCCCTTTACCAGCCAGCTCCTGGGGGAATACGGGAGCGAAGCGCCGCTCGCCGTCGTTTTCTACATCTTGAACATGCTCGCAGTCGTGATTGCGTCGGCACTGATGCAGCGGCATGTGTTGAAGGCCGGGCTGGGTAAGCCCGAGTACCGCTGGGATACCGAGCTCTCGCTCAAGTCGAGCCTGTTCACGGGAGCGGTCTTCATTCTGACCATCCCGGTGGCGTACCTTTTCGGAACTCTCACGTTCTTCCTCTGGTTCGGCCTCAGGTTCGACCCTTACCAGCGGAAGCGCGACGAGGCCTACAAGAAGAAACCACAGCCGGACTCAAACCCGGCCGGCTGACTCAGCGCTTCTGCTCCGGCTGCGACCAAAGCCTGGCGGCGGGGTCAAAGACCCAACTCCGCAGGGCCAGGTAACGCGTGACCGTTGCGGTGATGCTCGCCAGGACCAGGACCGATACTTCGACGGCCCGGTCGGGCGAAGGATTGATTCCGTAGAGCACGGCCATCGCGGCGGTTGTCAGGCCCAGGGTCAGCGCGTAGACGACCAGGCCCATCGCGTACTGGCGGAGCAACCTCTCCGGCCCGCGCAGGCGGAAGGTCCACCGGCGGTTCGCGGCAGTGTTGGCGACGGCGGTCAGGGCGAGCGCGATCGCGTTGGCGGCGCCCGGTCCGACCGGGTCGCGCAGGGCGAGGAACAGCAGGGCGTAGGCGATCGTCGAGCAGAGGCCGATCAGGGCGAAGCGGGCAATCGAACTGGCGGCCAGCAGCCGACCGACTCCCTGAAGGTCGGTCCAGGCCGTGTTCATGATGTCAACGCGGGAATCGGGGTCGTCGACCCAGTCGACCGGCACCTCGTGGACCCGGAGGCCGCGGCGCTGGGCGCCGACCAGGAGCTCGGTGTCGAAGAACCAGCCCTGGTCACTGACGTCGTCGAGGAGCTCGTGGACTGCCTCGGTCCGGATCGCCTTGAAGCCGCACTGGGCATCGCTGAACTTCGCCCGCAGCACGGTGCGCAGGATCCGGTTGTAACCGTGGGAGATGAACTCGCGCTTGGGGCCACGGACGACGTTCGAGCCCTCGGCGAGACGGCTGCCGATCGCGATGTCGCTGTGCCCGGAAAGCAGCGGTGCGACCAGCGGCAGCAGCGCCTTGAGGTCGGTCGAGAGGTCGACGTCCATGTAACAGGCGACCGGGGAGGGGCTCGCCGTCCAGGCTGCCCGCAGGGCCCGGCCGCGTCCCTTCTCTTCCAGCCGCAAATACTTGACCGATTCGAGGTCGTCGGCCAGGGCGCGACTGATGAGGGGAGTGTCGTCGCGACTGGCGTTGTCGGCGATCGTGATCGAGTAGCTCAAGGGGAACTCCTGGTTCAGGTAACCGTCGAGTTCACGGATCGAATCGGCCAGGACCAAGGCCTCGTTGTAGACCGGGATGACGATCTCGACGGCCGGAGGAGTCGGCGCATCAGTCTCGTCTTCGCGGTGTTTGGTCGAGGTTCCGTAGTCCATGAAGCGAAGACTGAAGGCCCTCGCTGAGGCTGAACCAAGAGCAGCCTGTGAATCCTCTGGGAGCCTGGATCAAGGCGCGGCCGGCAGCCTGAGGGTGAAAGCGGCACCGCCCTCAGGCGCATTCCCGGCTACGGCGGATCCGCCGTGGCTCTCAGCCACCGCGGCGACGATCGCCAGGCCGATGCCGGCCCCGCCGCCGTCGCGGCTGCGCGACTTGCTGTCGCGCCAGAAGCGGTCGAAGACCGCGTCTTCGGCCCCGGGTGGCAGGCCGTCGCCGTGGTCCCGGATCACAACGGCGATCTCGCCGTCCTCCCGAACCGCGGTCACGTCGATCGGGCTGCCGGCCGGGGTGTGGACGACAGCGTTCCGCAGCAGGTTGTTGATCGCGCGCCGCAGCTGGTCGGCGTCACCATTCAGTCGCAGATCGCCACCGGGTTCGAAGGTGAACTCCCGGTCGGAGCTGGTGACCCGGAAATCGCCGACCGACTCCTCGATCAGTGGGCCGAGCATGACCAGCTCCTTCTTCCTCTCCGGCATCTCGTCGAGCCGGGCCAGGGCGAGCAGGTCGTCGACCAGCTCGCCCATTCGCTGCGACTCGGTCTCGATTCGGGTCATCGCCCGGGTGGTCTCTTCCGGGTCGGCCATCGCGCCCAGGCGGAACAGCTCGGAGTAGCCGCGGATCGAAGCGAGCGGGGTGCGCAGTTCGTGCGAGGCGTCGGCCAGGAAGCGTCGCATCTTCTCCTCGGACTCCTTGCGTTTCTGGAAGGACTCCTCGATCTGGCCGAGCATCGCGTTGAGCGCGATTCCGAGTCGCCCGACCTCGGTCTTCGGATTGGTGTCCTCGACCCGCCGCGAAAGGTCTCCCCGGGCGATCTCGTCGGCGGTCTCGCCCATCCTCCGCAGCGGGCGCAGGCCGATGCCGATCACGAACCAGCCGAGCAGCGCGATCGCGATCAGGACAGAAGCGGTGACGATCGCTTCGATCAGGGCGAGCTTCTCGAGCGTCTCTTCGTTGTCGTTCAGGGGGACGGCGGCGATCGTGACCAGTGCGTCCGGGCCTGAAGTGGCGGCCGCGCGGAACTGGCCGTCGCCTTCCTTTGCGTCGACCGTGAACTGCTGCGGTGGTTCATTGAACCGGGAGACCGGAATGTCGCCGCTCAGGTCGGGGCGTGAGGCGCCATCGTCGCCGTAGTCGAAGCTGACCGTAGCCAGCACCTTCCCTTCTGGAGAGCGCAACTGGCCGTAAGTGCCCGGGGGCAGTTCCTCAGGCGGGCCGTCACGCTGTCCGCCCCCCGTGGCACCGCCGGACGGGCCCGGCTCACCGATCCCGGCGACCGGCGGCGGTAGCTCGTCGCCGCCCGCGTTGCCGCCGCCAAAGAGTCCGGAGTCGAGGCCGGCCTTGTCGCGCAGCACGGCCGCGAGCGGCCGTGACGCGGATTCGACCTGCTGGTCGGTCCGGTCACCGAGGTGGTCTTCGAGCACCCGGTACGAGACGACGTCGAGCGTCAACAGGCCGACCGCCGACAGGGCCAGAATGCCGAACAGCAGTCGCAGGCGGAGCGACACGGTTCAGCCCCTCGGTTCCCGCAAGGCGTAACCGACGCCGCGCACGGTGAAGATCAGGCCGGGGCCGAAGGCGTCGAGCTTCTTCCGCAGGTAGCTGACGTAGGTCTCGAGCACCCGGGCGTCGCCGGCAAAGTCGTAGTCCCAGACGTGGTCGAGGATCTGGCTGCGGGTGAGGGCCCGGCGCGGGTTGCTCATCAGGTAACGGAGCAGCCGGAATTCAGTGTCGGTCAGGTCGATCGGATTCGAGTCACGGAAGACTTCGCGCGTCTCGTCGTCGAGCTCGAGATCGAGGAAATGCAGCGGCCCTTGATCTTCGTCGCCCTGCTCGGCGGTTCGCTTGAGGATCACCCTGATCCGGGCAAGCAGCTCTTCGATCGAGAACGGCTTGGTCATATAATCGTCCCCTCCAATCGTCAGGCCCCGGACCTTGTCGTCGGTCGTGTCGCGGGCGGTCAGGAAGAGGATCGGTGTGCCGGTTCGCAGCTCGCCCAGTCGCTTGGCGACCTCGAAGCCGTCGAGACCGGGCATCATCACGTCAAGCACGATCAGGTCGGGCCGGAACCGCGTGACCTTTTCGAGGGCCTCCTTGCCATCGGCGGCCGACTCCACCTCGAACTCGTGGAAGCGCAGCGCCATGGTGATGACGTCGACGATGTTCGGCTCGTCGTCGACGACCAGGATGCGGCGGTCGGGAGTGTCCGGCGTGAGGCTCATGAGGGTTGATCTTTGCGTCTTTTCCTGTGTGTTTCCTGAGAAAGCACCTTCTCAGACTTTTCCCAGACTCGTCTCGCAGCGCTCACAGCGCGGTCAGCCAGTCTGCCCGTCATGACTGAGACGATCACCACCACCCCGGCGCACCTGACCACCCGGCCGGAAGCTCCGGCCCTTCTCGGTAAGGCCCTGAAGGCTTTGCGGAGCCGGCCCGAGATCCCGTTGCTGATCCTGCTCGCGGCGGTGCTCAACATCTGGGCGCTCGACCAGAACGGCTGGGCCAACGAGTACTACAGCGCCGCGGTCCGGTCGATGAGCGGTTCCTGGCACAACTTCTTCTACGGATCCTTCGACGCGGCCGGCGTGATGACCTTCGACAAGCCGCCGCTCGCGATCTGGGTCCAGGCGCTCTCGGTGCGGGCCTTCGGCTTCAGCAGCTGGGCCATCCTTCTGCCACAGGCATTGATGGGGGTCGTCTCGACGGTGCTCGTCTACGACCTGACCCGGCGCGTCTTCGGCCGGATCAGCGGCACCGTCGCCGGACTGGTCTTCGCGCTGACCCCGATCACCGTCGCGATCTTCCGCCACAACAACCCCGACGCGCTCCTGCTCCTGCTTTCCCTCGCGGCGGTCTGGTTCGTCGTGCGCGGGCTCGAAGACGGCCGGACCAGGTGGCTCGTCTTCGCCGCCGTGTGTGTGGGCCTCGGGTTCGAGACCAAGATGGGCGCCGCCCTGCTCGTGCTGCCGGGATTGGCCCTGGCCTGGTTCTGGGTCGCACCGGCCGGTCGCGGCCGGGCGATCGTCCAGCTGCTGATCGCCGGCGCCGTGATGTTCGCGGTCGCCCTCGCCTGGCCGCTGCTGATGGCGCTCACCCCGGCCGACAACCGTCCCTGGATCTCCGGCACCTCCGACAACAGCATCTGGTCCCTGATCACCGGTTACAACGGCCTCGGACGGCTCGACGGCCAGGCCGGCGGTCCCGGCGGCGGCATGCCCGGCGGTGGTGGCATGGGCAGTGTCTTCGGTGGCTCGACCGGGCCGCTGCGCCTGCTCGGAGCGAGCCTCGGCGGACAGATCGGCTGGCTGCTGGGCTTTGCGGCCGGAGGCGGCATCCTGGTCGCGCTCTCCTCGAGGCTTCGCCGGATCGACCCGCGCACCGGCTGGATCATCGCGGTCGGCGGCGCGCTCGCCACGGCTGGAGTCGCCTTCAGTTTCGCCAGCGGAATCTTCCACCCGTACTACGTCTCGCTGCTCGCCCCGTTCGTTGCCGCAATCATCGGCGCCGGATTCGGCGAGCTGCTGAAGAAGGATCGACTGGCCCGGTACGCCGCGGCGCCGGTGCTGGCGCTCGCCGGGGTCGCCGAGATCATCGTGATCGACAACCTCGACGCCGGCTACGGCTGGCTGGTCCCGGTCCTGGGTGTGGTCATGGTGGCCGCCGCCGTGGTCTTGATCTACCGGCCCGGCCGCCGGTGGCGCCTGGC
Organism: Thermoleophilia bacterium; assembly: GCA_016650125.1. GTDB lineage: Bacteria > Actinomycetota > Thermoleophilia > Solirubrobacterales > 70-9 > 67-14. The sequence goes on along the minus strand of JAENWT010000005.1, from coordinate 59,286 downwards.
GGCGCTCGGCGCGGTCCTCGTGGCGATGATGGTCCCGTCGGCTGCCTGGTCGGTTCAGACCCTCGGCCACCCGGCCAGCGCGACCTTCCCGGCCGGCGGCCCCGACAGCCAGGGCATGGGCGGGCCCGGCGGGGGCCCCGGAGGCCAGAGCGGGCCCGGTGGCGGCATGCCCGGTGGCATGACACCTCCGGCCGGAATGACCCCGCCCGTGGGGATGACCCCACCGGCCGGTGGTTCCTTCCCCGGCGCCCCCTCAACCGGCGACGGCACGCAGGTGCCGGGCGTTCCCGGCACCGCCATCGGCGGCATGCCCGGCGGCGCCGACCTGACCTCGGTGATCGCGACGATCGAGGAGAACGGCGGCGGCAACCTTGCGGTCACGAGCCAGCAGAGTGCCGGTTCTTCGATCCTGAGCCAGGCCGAGACCTCCGAAGTCGAGATCGTCGCGATCGGTGGTTTCTCCGGACGCGAAAGCGAGGTCAGCGCCGACTGGCTGGCCGGGCGCGTCGCGGCCGGCGAAATCCGCTGGGTGCTGGCCGGCGAGCAGGCTGGGCCGGGCGGTTCACCCGCCGACGGACGCACCGGGTCCGACTCGGTCATGAGTGCCGTCGAATCAGCCTGCACGCCGGTGTCCGGTGAGGACGATCTCTACGACTGCGCCGGAGATGCCGGCGCGCTCAGGGCTACTTCTTGAGCTTGACCGGCGACATGCAGTTGACGATGCCGCGCCAGCCGAGCGTGCCGCCCTGGCCGTCGACGTTGGAGTTGACCGCGGTGACCCACCAGGTGCGCGGCGTGTAGGCGCCGGAAATCGGATTGTTCGGACCGGAGGAAGAGATCACCAGATTGATGAAGCTGGTCAGCATGCCGCCGGAAACGGCGACCGCTCCGTCCGGGCAGACCAGCCTGACGTAGCTGCCCTTGCCTTCTTCGGTCAGGATCGGCGTTTCGGAATCGGTGATGCGGGACTGGATCGTGATCAGCTTGACCTTGCTCTGCTTCTTCTTCGCGGCGGAGAGCACGGCGCCGTTGGCGGCGATGTTTCCGGCCACGACCTGGGCCTCGGTCGCGGGCACCGTGCCGACGGCCGGGGCGGGGGCGATCTCAGCCTGGCGGTTCAGGCCGTCGCCGACGGTCGGAGCCACACCGAAGACCAGTCCCAGCGCGATCAAGCCCGCGATGACGCCGAAGCGGACCCTCAGCCTGCGGCCATCCGATCCCTGATCTTCCCTGCCTGCTCCCTCCATAACCCCATTCTTACACGCCGGCGCAAGGAGCCGGGGCATCTGGCCTTAGACTAGGTCCCTATGCCAATCGGCTTTCTTCCAAATATCGGCCCGCTCGAACTCGGCATCCTCCTGGTGATCGTGATCATCATCCTCGGGCCCAAACGCATCCCGCAGGCGGCCCGCGCGGTCGGTCAGGGCTTCCGCAATTTCAAGGGCAGCATCGATCGCCCCGAAGACGATGACCCGGACGAGCTGACCAAGGCCGAGGCTTCCGACCCGGCCACGTCGAAGCCGTCCGAGAAGAGCAAGACAGAGAGCTGATACTGCCCGGCGGCGGTGTTTCAGAGGACCCGACTTGGTACCACTGAACATTCCGAACGCCCTGACGCTCCTGCGGATCCTCGCGGTGCCGGTCGTGGTCGTGGCCCTGCTCGACGGTACGCCGAACGGCGACACCCTGGCCGCGATCGTCTTCGCCCTCGCCGCGATGACCGACGGGCTCGACGGTTACATCGCCCGCTCCCGGGATTCGATCACCACCTTCGGCAAGCTGATGGACCCGTTGGCCGACAAGCTGCTGATTACTGCCGCGCTGGTCTCTCTGGTCTCGCTTAACCGGCTGCCGGCCTGGGTGGCGATGGTCATCATCGCCCGGGAGTTCGCGGTCACCGGACTGCGCTCGATCGCCGCCGAGCGCGGCGTGGTCATTGCCGCCAGCTGGATGGGCAAGGTCAAGACGGTGCTGCAGATCGGCGCGGTGTTCGCGCTGATCACCTTTAACCCGGCTCCGGTCTGGGTCGACGTGCTGGTCTATGTCGCGGTGGTCGCAACCGTGGTCAGCGGCCTGGATTACTTCTTCGGCCTGCGCAAGCGGATCGCGGAACAGCGTCGCCACGAGGAGCATCGGCCCGACCAGGACCTGCTCGGCTGAGCCGGGCACTCAGCTTTCGAGCCACTCCCGCATCGAGACGTGACGCCGGGTATGGCGGTCGCTGGCCATCTCGTCCTGCAGGTCCCCGAGCAGTCCGAACCGCTCGGCGACCACGTTGTGCCGGTGGATCGTCTCGAGGTTCTCCTGGCGGGCCATGATGAAGGCGTTCGCCGAGAGCCCGGAATAGTTCTCGACCACCTGGCGCAGCATCTCGCGCACGCAGTCCTCGACGAAGCGGGGCTGGGAATGGGCCTTGGCGACCACGGCCAGCTCGTCCGGGCGTTTCATCAGTTCGTAGATCTCGGAACTCATCGAGCTCTCGACCAGGCGCAGCAGGTCCCGCGCGTCGATGTCGGTGGCCGAGCCTTCGGCGCAGCCGATGTGGAGGGTGCCGATTCCGCGCTGGTTGTGGGTGGCGATCGGCACGGTGTCGATGATCTCGTCGATCTGACCCTCGGTGTACCCGCGCGCTTCGAGCCGTTCGCGGGAGAGGTCGGCAACCATGCCCTGGGCGCACGGGCAGGCGGTCATGCCCTGGGCCTGGACTCCCGTCACCGTGCGGGTAGCTTCGGCTGAGGCGACCGCGGTGCCGAGCAGGGTGTAGATCTGCTGGTTGGCGATGCCGGAGACCGGTGCGGGCACGGTCTCGGCGTAGTTCGCCTTGATCGAGACTTCGGCCCGGATGCCGCCCTGGCGATCCCGTACGAGTTCGGCGATCCGGGCGGCAAGCTTCTCGGCTCGCATCGATTCCGAGGCGATCACCTCTTCGATCGCTTCGGCGACGTTCTCCTCGAAGCGAGACATGTGGACGCCGGCCTGGTCGGGGCCGAGATCGACGAAGCATTCGAGCTCGGCGTGGTAGTGACCCGCCTCACCGAGGCTGATCACCTTCTCGACGCCGGTCACGCCGACCCGCGAGAGGCTCACGCGGGTGGCCGGGGCGGATGCCTGTGCGTCGATCCCCTTCGGGGAAGCTGTTATTTCTGGATTGATCATGTTCGGTTCCTAAACCTGGGATCGCACGTTGTCAGGTATCGAAGCCTAACCGTCCGAGGCGTCCGGGGGCGCGGAATCGGTCGGAAGACGCTGCTGTCCTATAATTCCCCGCCTGGGGAAAACAGATTGTCTGAACACCGAAAACCCAGGCACGGGGGCGTCAATGGAAGTGGATAGCGAAGAGCTGCGAGTGATGATCGCGGCTGGTCGTAAGCAGGGGTACCTGACTTACGAAGCTATCGCCAAGGCCGTTTCCGACCTCGACGTCAATCGCGAACAGATCGAGGAACTGCACGCCCACCTGACCGAACAGGGCATTGAAGTCATCACCAAGGAAGACGCGACCTCGCGCAGTCCGGTCGAGGAAGTCGCCGCACCGCCGCCCCCGGTTGCCGACGCCGGCACCGAGGCCAATCTCGATTCGCTGCGGCTCTACCTGCGTTCGATCGGTCAGGTCGACCTGCTGAACGCCGCCCAGGAGGTCGAGCTCGCCAAGCGCATCGAACGCGGCGACATGGAGGCCAAGCGCCAGATGGTCGAGGCCAACCTGCGCCTGGTGGTCTCGATCGCGAAGAGCTATCTCGGCCGCGGCCTGAGCTTCCTCGACCTGATCCAGGAAGGCTCACTCGGCCTGATCCGTGCAGTTGAGAAGTTCGACTACCGCCGTGGTTACAAATTTTCGACTTACGCCACCTGGTGGATCCGCCAGGCGGTGACCCGCGCGGTCGCCGACAAGTCACGGTCGATCCGGATCCCGGTCCACATGGTCGAGAAGCTCAACCGGGTTCACTTCGTCGAGCGCCAGCTGGTCCAGGACCTCGGCCGCGAGCCGGAGCCGTTCGAGATCGCCGACGAGCTCGGCTGGACCGTGCAGGAGGTGAGGGACGTCTGGCGCGTCTCCCAGGCGCCGATCTCCCTGGAGAAGCCGGTCGGCGACGGGGAAGAGACCGAGCTGGTCGACCTGGTGCGCGACGAGAACGCGATGGAGCCCTTCGACGAAGCCTCGCTCAACATGCGGAGCGAAGGCGTGCGCAAGGTCCTCGACGGACTCTCCGAGCGCGAACGGCAGGTTCTCGTCATGCGGTACGGCCTCGGCGGCCTCAACCCGCGCACCCTCGAGGAATGCGGCGAGGCCTTCGGCGTCACCCGCGAGCGCGTGCGCCAGATCGAGACCAGCACCCTGCGGAAGATCAAGAGCCTGCCTGAAGCCCAGGGCCTGCGCGAAGGCGGCTGAAAAGCCAAGCCTGTTTCAGGCGGCCAGATCTCTCGCGCGGATCGCCGCTTCGTGCTCAAACGCCGGTTCCATCAAGTCGATCTCTCTCTCGAGGCCCACCGGCTCCGCGACCTGGCGCCAGCGTGAGGTTGCCGCACTGACTTCACCGAGAACTCTGAGCGCTGCCTCTTCAGTCAGCCGAAACTCTGCCGCCACATCAATTAGGAGATCCACACTCGCGCTCGTGTCTTCGTGGTCGATTGCGGTGTGCAGGTGGCGCTCGCCCGGCCCCGGATCCGGATTCATGTCGAAGGCCGGCGAAAGTGACCACCCGGCACTGGTTTTGCGAAGAAACGCGTGGTTGCGCAGGTGGTCGTCGAAATTCGAGATCACGACCGAGAACGCCATTCTGCGCCAGAGTTCATGTAAGTCATCGGTCGCATGTGGCGACTCGTTGCTGATTACTTCGCCGATGTCGAGGTAGCTCGCCCGATCGTCATCTCGCAACCCGAGCATCGTCATCGCGCTTGCGTACCCGATTCGCAGGTCAGCCGCGCGGTCGAATCGATAGACGACCAACACCGGTTTGCCATCAACTTCCTGCAGCTCGAAGTCGGGAACCTTGATTCCAGACTCTCTGGCGAGCTGAAGGGCGACGTACTCCCACCGCATCACATCCCATTCGTCCGCCCCGGGGCTCGGAAACTTGGCGATTGCTATTCGCCCTCCCTGGCCGATCACGTGGGCCTTGGGCCTGGCGCCACCGAGCGAACTTCCGCCGCGGAGCAAAAGAGCAAGATCTTCCTCGTTTTCTTCACCTTGCTCCAGGTGTTCTGCGGCACTCAGCAGTTTCGGAAGTCCCACGAAGGCCGGCACGCCCGTACTTTCCGAAGCCAGGAAATCGTCAATTCCTGGCTCACGAAAACGCAACGCACCCTGACGCAGGTCATCGCGGACACCGAGAAGGTAGTCGATTTCGCCAAAGCTTCTTTGAGCCGTTCCGTCGCGCTTGGAGCGCTTGGTTTCCGTTCTCGCGATGAGGCGGCGTCCCCAGCGGTCTGGAACGGAATCAGAAAAAGCACCAAAAATCTCGCGCCCGGTCGGAGTCTGGTGACCCCCTGTGAACAAGGGCAGGCTCGGGTCGAGCTCATATGCGTCTGGCAATTCGATGTAGCCGGCGTCGTAGCTGAAGGTCATCGACTCGATGCCACGTCGCCGGTGGGACCAGAGCTTGCCCGCCAGGACTTCGTCTCGTCCGAGACAGACGACTACTTCGATTTCGCGGTCAGGCATCGTCGCTGCCAAAGCTTCGGGGTCGAACTCGTACCGGAAGCTGTTCGTCTGCCCGGAGGCGACCGAGGTCCGTTTCGTATGGGTCAACGGCACTCGGCAGGTTTTCCAGGATGCCGAGTGCGTTTAGGACTCGCAAAGTGTTCTCCAGACTCACATTGCCGTTGTCCTGCTCGAGCCGGATGACTGTCGTCCTTGCGACCGCGGCTCGATCGGCGAGCTGGCTCTGGGTCAGGCCGCGGAGCTTCCTCCAGGCCTGAAGGTTGTTGCCGATGTCGCGGAGAGCACGTCTTATCGGAATTGGTGTGGGTGAGGTTGAGGTTCTCATATAAAGTCCCTTTCAAAGGACATTATAGCCGATAACGTCCTATAAGTCGGACCTTATAGGTGAAATGGCTCAACTGCCAGGCATTGACCCGGTCCGCAATGCCTTGACCGGAGCTTCGTGCTCGAGACGAGGCGGCTGACCGACCGCCCGGCCGGGCGATCCGGGGCGCGGGAACTGAAAGTGGCGGAGGTAGGATTCGAACCTACGTAGGCTGAGCCAACCGGTTTACAGCCGGTCTCCTTTAACCACTCGGACACTCCGCCAGCTGGGGGCGCAGTTTATTGGATGGGTTACCGAAAGGACTCCGGCCGTGGGTGGCGGAATACTCTGGTGCGATGAGCACCTCGCGCGGATTCGCTTCGGACAACTCCTCGGGGGCACACCCGGCGATCCTCGCGGCAATCGCGGAAGCCAACCAGGGGCACGTCACCTCGTACGGGGGCGATCCCGAGACGGCCCGCCTCGCGGAGGCGAGCCAAGCCGAATTCGGCGGCGGTTCGGTGATCTTCCCGATGATGAACGGGACCGGCTCCAACGTCGCCGCCCTGCGGGCGATGGCCCGGCCGCACCAGGCCGTGATCTGCGCCGAGACCGCCCACCTGGCGATCGACGAGACCGCGGCGCCGGAGGCGATCGCCGGCCTCAAGCTGCTGGGCGCGCCCACCCCGGACGGCAAGCTCACCCCCGAAATCGCCGCGACAAAGCTGGCCGACCGCGCCGACCTGCCGCACGCCGCCTGGCCGGCCGTGGTCTCGATCACCCAGGCGACCGAGCTCGGCACGGTCTATACACCTGCGGAGGTCGGTGCGCTGGCCGACTTCGCGCACGAGAACGGGATGCTTCTCCACATGGACGGCTCCCGGCTGGCGAACGCTGCCGCCTCGCTCGATCTCGGCTTGAACGAAATCAGTCTCGAGTGCGGGGTCGACGTACTCTGCTTCGGGGCCAACAAAAACGGCGCGCTCTTCGGGGAAGCGGTGGTCTTCCGCGAACCGGGGCTGGCCGAAGGCTTCGAAGTACTGCGCAAGGGCTCGCTCCAGCTCGCTTCGAAGATGCGTTTTGTCTCGGCCCAGCTGAACGCCCTGCTCGAAGGCGAGCTGTGGAGGGAGCTCGCCGGCAACGCGAACCACATGGCCGCCGCGCTTTCGGAGGCGGTCGCCTGGATCGACGGGGTCGAGCTCGCCCAGCCGACAGAGGCCAACCTCGTCTTCATCGCAATCGAACTTGAAAAAGCGAGGGTCTTTGCGCGACGGTGCCTCCCGCACCAGCCGCTGGTGTTCGAACTCGGCGACGTCGGTCTGATCAGGCTGGTTGCCTCGTGGGACACGGAGATCGAAGACGTCGACCGGCTGGTCACGGAACTCCGCGCCGTATTGGCCTAGTCGATCAGGTCGCGCTCCGCTGCCCATCGGCTGAGCTCGTGGCGGGTCGAGAGCTGGAGCTTCCGCAGCACCGAGCTGGCGTGGGCCTCGACCGTCTTGATCGAGATGCCGAGCCGCCGGGCGATGCCCGCCGCGACGCCGCCGATGAAGCGGTCGTCACGGGATCTGGTGAGCCTTTTGTCTTTTGTGTTTGAGTTCATGGGGCAAGGGTTAGGGGTAGGGCGGTTCCTGTCTATTGGGAATGACCCTTACCGGGCCCGGGGGTCACCCCTTACGATCATCTCACCCGATGTCCCAGACCGACACAGAACCCGAAACTGAACCCGAGACCGGATCAGGGGGCATCACGATCGAGGATCTCGCCCTGCGCACCGGCATGACCGTGCGCAACATCCGGGCGCACCAGTCGCGTGGCCTGCTCGATCCGCCCGAGGTCGTCGGCCGCACCGGTTTCTACGACGAGGAGCACATCGGCCGGATCGCCCTGATCCGCGAGCTCCAGGGGGAGGGTTTCAACCTCGAGGCGATCCGGCGCATCATCGACTCGGCGCACGGCTCCTCCGGCGACCTGCTCGACTTCACCCGGACCGCCCGGGCGCCTTACGAGAGCGAACAGCCGGAGATTCTCGAGGCGGCCGAGATCGCCGCGCCGTGGGGAGAGGCGGTCCTCGACAGCGAGCAGATGAAGCGGGTCGAGCAGATCGGCCTGATGCGCCCGGTCGGCGGCGGCCGCTACGAGGTACTGAGCCCGACGATCTACGCGGCGGGGGTCGAACTGGCCGAGTTCGGCGTGCCGCCCGGGGAGGCGCTCGAAGCGATGGAGCGGCTGAAGGTCCGCTCGGCCGCGGTCGCCGACGTCTTCATCGAGATCTTCGTCGAGCAGATCTGGAAGCCCTTCGACCGGGCCGGCCGGCCGCGGGATGAGTGGCCCCGGGTGCAGGAGGCCCTGACCAGGCTGCGCCCGCTTGCTTCCGACGCTTTCGTCGCTTCGTTCCAGATCGCGATGGAAGAAGGCTCCGAGCGGGCGATCAGCGAAGGCATCCGCCGTGACATCAGCAAGGCCGGGGATCCCGATCTGGCCTGAAAGGGCGAGAAACGATAGTATAATATCTCTATAGAGTCTATATGTATAGTATATTATCCCTATGAAGAAGCCTCGCACCTATTCTCCACAAGCTGAGGAGGCCGCGCGTCTGCTTGGTGAACGTATCCGCGAAGCGCGACTGGGGCGTCGTTGGACGCTTAAAGAACTCGCTGAACGGACCGGTATCAATCACGTCACCATGCGCAAGGTTGAACGCGGAGACTTGACCGTCGGAGTAGGCCCTGCCTTCGAAGCCGCGGTGCTCGTCGGCGTTCCCCTGTTCCACGCCGATCCCGAGCGGCGACGCCTGGAAGCGAGCGATGTAGAGAACCGTCTTGCATTGCTACCGAAGTACGCGCGGAGACCCATGAAAGATGGCGGAAATGACTTCTGAAGCCATGGAGTTCGCAGAAGGCCAGCCGGACACGGGCTTCGTATGGATATGGCTGCCCGGCGCAACCCAACCGGTCGTGGCGGGGCGCGTGGATCAGCAAGGTGAAACTCTTGTCTTTAGATACGGAAAGTCGTATTTGGCAAACAAAGACAGCATTGCGATCTACGACCCGGAGCTTCCGTTGGATGATCGAGAATATGTGCCCGAGATCGGGACTGTCCACGGCTGTCTTTCCGACGCCGGACCCGACTCCTGGGGTAAGCGAGCGATCCTTCACCGTCGATTTGGAGATGGCAATCACGACACCTCAGACCTGCGGGAGTTGACATACCTGATGTCTGCCGGCTCCGATCGGATTGGAGCTCTCGATTTTCAGAAGTCTTCAACTGAATATGTGGCTCGAGAATTCGACACATCCTCACTTTCGGATCTCCTGACCGCAGCGGAGAGTGTTGAGGCGGGAGTGCCTCTTCCTCCAGACCTGGAGGATGCCCTTCTGCGCGGGACGTCAGTTGGAGGTGCCCGACCCAAGTCCCTTGTTGACGATGGAGAGCGTCACCTGATCGCCAAGTTCAGTTCATTGGGTGAAACCTTCCCCACGGTTCAGGCGGAGTTCGTTGCGATGAGACTCGCCAAGTTGGCGGGGATCGATGTGTCCAATGTCGAAATCGTTGAGGTCATGGACAAAAAAGTCCTGTTGGTGGATCGGTTCGATCGCCAATCTGACGGTAGTCGTCGAGCGATGGTGTCAGCCCTGACGATCCTCGGACTCGATGAGATCGGAGCCCGTTACGCAAGCTACGCGAAGCTCGCGGAGATCATCCGTCACAGGTTTTCGAATCCCGACGCCATGCTTCGGGAGCTTTTCTCCCGCATAACTTTCAACATCCTCACCTCGAACACGGATGATCACGCTCGCAACCAGGCTGCATTCTGGGACGGCAAATATCTGTCGCTGACGCCCGCCTACGACGTCTGCCCGCAACCACGCTCAGGGCAAGAGACCAAGCAGGCCATGGCGATCGGAAATGATGGCTGGCGCTTCAGTCAACTTGCCGGATGTGTCGCCCGCTCGGAGATCTATCACCTCAGCTCGGCGGAGGCTCACGAGATCGTTGACAACCAGGTTCATGTCATCAACGCCCATTGGCAAGACCTGTGCGAAGAAGCGATGCTCACACCAGCGGAACGCTCGGGGCTTTGGAATCGTCAGTTTCTGAACCCATTCGCATTCCTGGATTCCCACACCTAGTCCATACTGAAAAGACGGGCTTCGGTAATCTGCCCTCCTTCGCCCGGATAGCTCAGTTGGTAGAGCACTTCCATGGTAAGGAAGGGGTCAGCGGTTCGAATCCGCTTCCGGGCTTTGCCTCGCCTTGAGGTTCCCTAAAGAAAGCGAAACTAGAGTCTGCCCTTCACTGCCGTGACTGGAACCGATTCGACACTAGCTCCCAGTGATCCCAATCTCGGTCCCGGCCCCAGGGTCTTGATCGTCATTGTTGTCGCTCTCCTCGCCGGAATTTCCATCTGGTTCCTGACCGGTTGCAACCGGGACGGCGGCAATGACGTGATGGTCGGCCCGGCCGACGGTGCCCACATCGTTCCGGTCGCGGACGTCGACGGCATCCCCGGAGAAGTCGGACACGACGTCTTCTGGGCCGGCGAGCAGCCCGACTCCGAGATCGAGCTCAGCGACGACGAGTCCGGCAACGTCCACGTGCGGTACCTGACCGGCGACGCGGAAGCCGGCACCACCGAGCAGACTTTCCTCGACATCGGCACCTATCCGTTCGAGGGCGCCTACGAGACGACAAAGAATCTGGCGGGCCAGGCGAAGCTCACCCCGGTCAATGTCGGTGACGACGGCATCGGGTTCTACGACCCGAAGAACCCTTACAGCGTGATCCTCGCGTTCCCGGATGAGCCCGACCTCCAGATCGAGGTCTACCACCCGGAAAAGAACGCGGCGCTCGATACCGTTCACAGTGGCGATATCGTGCCCTTGCCCTGATCCTCGCCTGGTTAATCTTCCCGCTCGTCCTGGTCGCGCTCAGCGTCGGCCTCGACCTGCTGCTCGAAAGGATCATGGGTCGCCGCATGCCGGGCCCGCTGCTGCCCGCGGTGGGCTTCGTCGCGATGATCGCGATCGGAGGCCTGATCACCTGCTTCACCGACCTCGCCCATTTCACGACCGCGGTGATCGCGGCGCTCGCCGTGGCGGGCTTCGTCACGACCTGGCCGTGGAAGGGCAGGGCGTTTTCGGTCTGGCCCGTGATCGGGGCTGCGGCAGTCTTCTTCGTCTACGGCGCCCCGGTGATCCTCTCCGGGGACGCGACCTTCGCCGGTTACGTGAAGCTCGACGACACCTCGACCTGGCTCGCCTTCACCGACCACGTCCTGACCTACGGCCACTCGACCGCCGGCATCCCTCCGTCGAGTTACGAGGCAACGGTCCAGATCAACCTCTCGGCCGGATACCCGCTCGGCTCCTTCATCCCCCTGGCGGTCGGCCATGAAATGACCGGCCAGGATTCGGCCTGGCTGTTCCAGCCCTACCTGGCCTTGATGGCGGCGATGATGTCGCTGGTCTTCTTCGAACTGGTCAAACCGGTGGTTGCCGACGTCCGGGTCCGCTCGGCCGCCGTCTTCATCGCCGCCCAGCCGGCCCTGCTCGTCGGCTATTCGCTTTGGGGCGGGATCAAGGAGGTCGCGACCGCGCTGGTCGTCGCGGTCCTGGCCGCCACCGCAATCTGGCTGATCGGTCCCGGCGGCTGGCGTTCGGTCCGTTGGACGACCCCCGGCGTGATCGTTTCCGGGGCGGCTCTGATCGGCGTGATGGGTGCGGGCGGCGCCCCCTGGCTGGCCGCCGTGATCCTCGGGGTTGTGCTGCTGATGGCCGCCAGGCTGGTCTGGCAATCGCGGCGGCCGGAAGGGATCGACGGCGAGCTGGTCAAGTCGTACCTGGCGCGGGCCGGCGTGGTCACGCTGGGCGTCGCCCTGATCGGGCTGCCGACGATCTTCGCGGCGGGCGAGTTGTTCTCCCCCAACCAGGGTCCGCTCACCAATACGACCGAGATGGGCAACCTGATCAAGGTGCTCAGCCTGGCCCAGTTCGCCGGTCCCTGGCCGGTCGGTGACTTCCGTATTGATCCCGGATCCGGATTCCTCACCGCCCTCCTGGTCGGAGCGACGGTCATCGCCTGGACCTTCGGGATCTGGGCTTCGGTCAAGAGCCGCGCCTGGGGGCTTCTGCTCTTCGCCGGCGGCTGTGGTCTGGGCTCGTTCCTCGTCTGGTACGTCGGCTCGCCCTGGATCCAGGGCAAGGCACTGGCCACGGGTACGGCCTCCTTCCTGATCATCGCCATGGCCGGCATCGCGGCCTTGCTGACCGGACGCCAGTGGCTGTCGGGCCACGATTCGAATTCCTTCAAAAACGCCTTCCGCGCGGCCGGAGTCGTGCTGCTGATTGTGCCCGTCGGGGTGCTCGCATCGACGGCTCTGCAGTACCACGAGAGCTATCTCGCGCCGCATGACCAGCTCGCCGAGCTCTCGCAGATCGGCCAGGATTTCGCCGGCCAGGGGCCGACCCTGATGACCGAGTATCAGGCATATGGCGTTCGCCATTTCCTGCGGCTGACCGACGCCGAAGGCTCGTCCGAGTTGCGCCGCCGCCAGATCCCGAGGCGGGACGGGACCGAGGCCGAAAAGGGCGCCTGGGCGGACACCGACGAGCTCGAACTAAGCCCCGAACTCGAAGGCCTGCTGACCTACCGCACGCTGGTCCTCCGGCGGACCCCCGGGCAGAGCCGGCCGCCCTCGCCTTACGAGCTGGTCGAGCGCGGCGACTATTACGAAGTCTGGCAGCGGCCGGAGGAGTTCGATGCCTCCGGGATCATCGCTCACGTGCCTTTGGGCAACGCGCTCGATCCGGCCGAGGTGCCCACCTGCGCCAAGGTCAAGGCGGTCGCGGCCCGGGCCGGCGCCGGGGGCCGGGTGGCCGCGGCCACCCGGGCTCCGAACGGGATCGGTGACTTCACCTCCTACCCGGACGGCTGGGTTCCGGACCCGGCCGGCGGCACGGTCACCCCGACCTCGGACGGCACCGCGACGGCCGACATCGAGATTCCCGCGAGTGGCGAGTACGACGTCTTCGTCGGCGGCTCGGCTCGCGGCAAGGTCGCACTTACGATCGGCGGGATTCCGATGGGATCGATCCGCAATCGCCTGAACAACAACGCGCAGTACATCGAGTTCGGCAAGTTCGACCTTGGCGCGGGTCCGCAGCAGGCGGTGCTCCAGTACGAGCAGGGGGGGCCGCTGCGACCGGCCACGGGCGGCTACCCGTTCGGCCTCGGGCCGATCATCGTTTCACCGGTCCAGAACCGCACGCAGGTGACTTCCCTGCCGGCCAGTCAGGCGGCCCAGCTCTGCGGGCAGCGCCTCGACTGGATCGAAGCCCTGCGCTGAGACACACGCCATGCATGGTGTCTGTCAGGAACGATTGTCCGGAAGCCACATACCGCGGTCAGTGCCGAGCCTGCTGGAGCCCTTCGATATCGATCAGGTCCTGCGGCCTACCGGCGGCACTTTTCATTGCCAGCAGATCTTCATAGCCGCAGAACCTGCACTCGTATCCGAGCAAGCTTTTGACTATCGAATGCTTGCTTAGCTCCACCCAGCCCCACTCCTGATCCTCGGGCCCGGAGAGGTACTGCATCAGGTCGAGGCGCCCGTATTCGGTGAACAGCAGCCAGTTGCCACCGTGGCGCAGGCCGTCCATGTCCAGCTGGACATCATGGTCTTCGTCGAGATCGCCCAGTATCGGTTTCGCCTTGATTTCCGTCAGAGCGAGCAGCAGGCGTTCATAGTTCTCATCGGATGGCTGGGGACAGATGTCCACATCCTTGGTGGCCCTCACAAGGCCGTGGGCCACAACGGCCCAGCCGCCGACAATCAGGTACCTGACTTCGTGTTTCTCCAGTGCCCCGATCAGCTCTTTCATCTTCAAGGGAAGCACTTGAGTTTCACGATCTTCGAAGCCCGGATCGTTTCCAGGTCGATCGCTCATCAGCCGGCATCACCTACCAGCCTGGTGGCGGTCTCACTCAGCTCGACTGCCTCCAGCATGCGCTCTTCGGCGCTGAGCCGCCCGGCGCGGCGAAGTTCTGCGATGGTCTGATTTCCGGCAGCCGGCAGGGGTTCGTTCAGCGACACGGCCCTGAGTGAAAGTGTCGCGCCCATGGCTCCGAGGATCTGCCCGACGGTGTCCAGGCTAGGTGAGTGAAGATCACGCTCGATTCTGCTGATCGCTGACTGAGCCATGCCGAGCCGGTGCCCCAGCTCTTCCTGGCTCAGACCACGGCGAATCCTGGTCGCTCGGACCAGGGCACCACAGCGGATCGAAGGTTGTGTAGCTCTGGGCATGGGCAAAGTCTAGAACAAATTTGATATTATCGGTGAAAGCGACCGATCAAACTCAGACTCAGGCATCTCAAGGAGGACTGCCCTCCGGAGGCCACGTGCCACAGCTTTCGGACGGCAGTTTCACTCGCCTGACCCGGGTTTGGAGTGCCAGTCATCAAACCCGGCGCAAGATCGGTAACCTATGCCGTCGCCCTGTGCCTCGGCCGGGGTTTATTTTTTTGACCCAAACCTGCAAGAAGTGATGAGGAAATATGGCCCGCGGAGATGTCCGCATTGCGGTGACACTTGCCTGCGAAACCTGCAAGCGTCGTAACTATCAGACCAACAAGTCCAAGCGGAATACGCCGGACCGGATTGAGATGCGCAAGTACTGTCGCTGGTGCGAAAAGCACCAGGCGCACAAGGAAACACGCTAGTGGCTAAATCCCGGGCACAGCGCAAGGCCGAGCGCCGGGCGCGTGAGGCTGAGGCACGGGCGAAGGGCGAGCAGGGCGAAAGTCAGGCTCAGCACGACACCCAGGTGCCGAAGTCCGGGGACATAGCTGAGATCGAAGCGGTTGAGGCCGGCATGGCCGCCGGAGCACCCGAAGGGGATCTCGAGACTCCCGACGCGCCCAAGGGTCTGAGTTCGAAGGAAGAGAAGCGCAAACAGAAACAGTCCGAACGGAATCAGAAGGCCGAACAGAAGAAACGTGAAGATCAGCAGCTCACCAAACGCAAGAAACAGGCGACGGCCCAGCAGCGGAAGCGCGGCGGAGTCATCGGATTCCTGGCTTCCTGCGTCGCCGAACTCAAGCGGGTTCAGTGGCCGGACCGGGACACCCTGCTCCAGGCCACCGCGGTCGTCGTCGTCTTCGTCTTCGTCGCGGCTGTTTACCTCGGTGTGATCGACCTCATCGTCAACTGGGTCGTCCAGAGAATTCTCTAAGGAAAGACTTTTATGTATCGCTGGTACGTCATAAACACCTATTCAGGTCACGAAAACAAGGTCAAGCACAACCTCGAGCACCGGGTGGAAACCATGGGGCAGGGGCACCGCGTGCGCAGCGTGATCGTTCCGACCGAACAGGTCTCCGAGATCAAGGACGGCCAGAAGATCCAGGTCGAGAAACGCACCATGCCCGGCTACGTCCTGGTCCAGATGGACATGACCGACAACGCCTGGATGCTGGTCAAGAACACTCCCGGCGTCACCGGCTTCGTCGGCCCCCGGGACACCCCGGTACCGCTGACCAAGGCCGAGATCGACCGCCTGCTCCACCGCGAGACCGCGGAGCGCCCGCGCACCCAGGCCCAGTTCGAGATCGGCGAGACTGTCAAGATCATCAACGGCCCGCTTTCAGACTTTTCCGGCGAAATCGCCGAAATCAACGAGGATCAGTCCAAGCTCAAGGTTCTCGTCTCCATCTTCGGCCGCGAGACCCCATCCGAGGTCGGCTACGAACAGGTCAAGAAGCTCTAACCCCCAAACTCTTTAAGGCATTCAGGCTCATGGCTAAAAAAGTAATGACACTCATCAAGCTGCAGATCCCCGCAGGCGCCGCCAACCCGGCTCCTCCGGTCGGCCCTGCGCTCGGTCAGCACGGCGTCAACATCATGGACTTCTGCAAGGCGTTCAACGCCGAGACGCAGCAGGACTCCGGCACGATCATCCCGGTCGAGATCACGGTCTTCGAGGACCGCAGCTTCACCTTCATCACCAAGACGCCGCCCGCGGCAGTCCTGATCAAGGAAGCGATCGGCCTCAAGAAGGGTTCCGGCGAACCGCATGTGGACAAGGTGGGCACCATCACCGAGGCCCAGATCAGGCAGATTGCCGAGCGCAAGATGCCCGACCTGAATGCCAACGACATCGATGCCGCCGCAAATATCATCAAGGGCACGGCCCGTTCGATGGGCGTGGAGGTCAAATAGTCATGGCACACGGAAAGCGTTACCGCCAGCAGCGCGAAAAGGTCCAGAACGACCACGTTTACCCGCCCGCCGAGGCGATCGGCCTGATCAAGGAAACCGCTTCTACTTCCTTCGACGAGACTGTCGAGCTCCACATCCGTCTCGGAGTAAACGTGCGCCACGCCGAGGAGCAGCTGCGCGGAACCCTGGCACTGCCTCACGGCCTCGGCAAGGACGTGCGTGTCGCCGTGTTCGCCCAGGGCGACAAGGCGCGTGACGCCGAGTCCGCCGGAGCCGACATCGTCGGTGCCGACGACCTCGCCACCAAGATCGAAGAAGGCTTCGACGAGTTTGACGTGGTCATCGCCACCCCGGACATGATGCCGACGGTCGGCAAGCTCGGACGGGTCCTCGGCCCGTCGGGCAAGATGCCGAACCCGAAGGTGGGAACGGTGACCGACGACGTCACGAAGGCTGTCTCCGAGTCGAAGGCCGGCAAGGTCGAGTACCGGACCGATCGCCAGGCGATCGTCCACCTCGCCATCGGCAAGGCTTCCTTCGACGGCGACAAGCTGCTCGACAACTACGCCGCCGTGATGGAAGAGATCTCCAAGGCGAAGCCGGCCTCGACCAAGGGCCGCTACATCATCTCAATCTCGATCTCGACCACGATGGGCCCGGGAATCTCGGCCGATCCGGCCAAGGCGACCGAGAAGGACATCTTCCCCGATCGCGCCGAAGCCGCCGTCGCCTGAAGCATCAGTTCGATAGCGCCTGCGCGAACTGACAGCAGCCACCGAAAAGATCAAGGCCTAGACGAGACCGTTTACTGCCAGTTGAACTGGCACAATGAGTCAGATGGCCATGCCCAAGAGTGAACGGCTTCCTGACGGACTCCGTTTCGCATCCGGATTCGGGATTCCATTCCTCCTGGTCCTGTACCTGGCCTTTGCGTCGGGGGGATACGAACTTGTGTCCAGAAGCCAGGTCGGAATCATCGTCTGGTGGGCGGTTCTGCTCGGGATCGTCGTCGGCGTACTTCCGGCTGCGCGGATTACTACAGCCGGGCGCATCGTGTTGGCCATCGTGGGCGCGCTGTTCGTCTGGACCCTCGCTGGCACGCTCTTCTGGACCGAAAGCACCGAGCGCAGCGTCATCGAGTTAAGCCGGGTCGCGACTCTGTCCGGCGTCTTCTTGCTGATGATCCTGATCCAGGGAAGGGATGGTCTTAGGTACGCGGTGGCCGCAATAGCCGCCGCCGTTGCGATCGTCTCGGTGATCGCCCTGTTCGATCGATTCGAACCCGACCTGCTGCCTTTCGGGACCGACTACGCCTTCCCCGCCGATTACCCGCGGGCGAGGCTCAACTATCCCCTTGAATACTGGAACGGGCTTGCGATCTTCGTCGCCATGGGCGCCGGGCCCATGCTATGGATAGGCGCTACCGGCCGGACGGTCGCAGGCAGGGCGGCCGCGGCTGGGGCGTTGCCGCTCCTGGTACTCGCCGGTTACCTGACCGCTTCGCGTGGTGGCGTGATCGAAGGCGCGGCCGTCCTGGTGGCCATGCTGGTTTTGTTCCCGAGGCGGATCCAGCTCATTCTGAGCATGGTCGTCCCGGCGGTGGGATCAATTCTGCTCGTCGTCCTGGTGAACAAGCGCCCCGAGTTGCGGGACCTCGCTCCTGGAAATGTGACTAAGACCCAAGGAACCCAGATGCTCTGGCTGACCCTTGGTGTATTCGCTGTCTGTGTGGCAATTCAGGCGTGTGCATTGCTGGTCGCAAAAAGATTCGGCTGGAAGGCGCCCAGAGGAAGCCGCGCTGGGGCGCAGGCTGCCGGAATCACAGCGGGCATCGCAACCGTTCTCGTACTACTATTAGCCGTCTCGAGCGGATTCGTCGGGGACAAGTGGTCGGAATTCAAGGTACCCACGGCTTCCGGGACCGTGAGTCGACTCGCCAATGTGAATAGCGGAGAGAGGTACCTGATCTGGAAGGCCGACGTCGACGCCGGCAAGTCGGAGCCAGTGACCGGCATCGGGCCCGGGGCATTCGAATACTTCTGGGCACGCGAGGGCGAGGGCGTGCAGTTCGTCCGAGACGGCCACAGCATATATCTGGAGGGATTCGCGGAGATGGGACTGCTCGGGATCATCCTGACCGTCGCGCTCATCCTGGGGCCGCTTGGGATTGCCATCGCTCTCGCACTCCGGCGCGGTCTTGACGAGAGGCGCGGCCTGATCGCTGCGGCTGGGGCCGGGATGGCCGCTTTTGCCGTAGGTGCGGGGATCGACTGGGCCTGGGAGCTCACAATTCTCCCGGTCATGTTTTTCGTACTCACTGCTGGGGTGGTCGGCGTTTTCGCCCAGGACGACGAGGAGGAGCCTGCTCCGACCCGAGTCGCCCCGCCCAGCTGGGCGGTCAGGGTTCCCGTCGGCATCGTGGCTCTGGCCATGATTGCTCTGATTGCGGTTCCACTGGCGGCAACGATGGCTTACCGTTCAAGCCAGGAATCGGTTCGTTCGGGCAACCTGACAAATGCGCTCGATCAGGCCACCGACGCGGTAGATATCCAGCCGTATTCGGCTTCAGCCAAGATTCAGGTGGCACAAGTGCTTGAACTCCTGGATCGGGATCAGGAGGCCATAAAACTCGCCCGCGAGGCGACCGAAGATGAAACAGGCAACTGGCGGAACTGGTATGTCCTGTCCCACCTCCTAGAAATGAAGTCAAAAGAACAATCCCGGAAGGCATTTGAAAAGGCCCGTAGCCTGAATCCCAAATCGGTGCTCTTTACCATCGAATGACGAGTGATCCGACCGCTGGCTTGTCGTCTCAATTGTTGACTCGGCGCTGCCCACGGGCACGACGCGAAACTACCTGAAAGACTCACGGTATGACTGAAACCTCAACTTCGAAGCGTGCCCTCTTGACAGGTGTCACCGGCCAAGACGGTTCTTATCTGGCCGAGCTCTTGCTCGAGAAAGGTTACGAAGTTCATGGCATCATCCGACGCTCATCGAGCTTCAACACGGGCCGTGTGGAGCACCTCTACCACGATCCTCACGAAGAGGGCACCAAGTTCTTCACCCACTTCGGGGATCTCGCCGATCCGGTCGTCCTCAGCCGCTTGATCTACAAGTTGCAGCCGGACGAGATTTACCACCTGGGCGCGCAAAGTCATGTCCGAGTGTCTTTCGATATTCCCGAATATACAGTCGACGTAACTGGACTCGGTACCTTGAGGCTGCTGGAGGCGATCCGTGAAGTCGGGGTCAGTACCCGTTTTTACCAAGCGTCATCTTCGGAAATGTTCGGATCGACTCCGCCTCCTCAAGATGAAATGACGCCGTTTCACCCCCGCAGCCCATATGCCATTGCAAAGGTCGCCGCCTACTGGACGACGATCAACTACCGCGAAGCCTATGACCTGTTTGCGGTCAACGGGATACTTTTTAATCACGAGTCGCCTCGCCGCGGTGAGACCTTTGTTACCCGAAAGATCACCAGGGCAGTGGCCCGGATTCGCGCGGGGCTGCAGGACAAGCTGTTCATGGGCAATCTCGATGCTGAGCGTGACTGGGGATACGCCCCGGACTTCGTGGAGGCAATGTGGCTGATGCTTCAAGTGGACGAACCGGAGGATTTCGTCATCGCAACTGGCGAAAAGCATTCGGTCCGCGAAGCGGTGCAGGTGGCGTTTGAGCACGCAGATCTGGATCCGGATGAATACATCGAAATTGATCCGCGGTACTACCGTCCCACCGAAGTCGACTCGTTGCGCGGTGACGCCTCCAAAGCTCGGGGAAAGCTCGGTTGGGAGCCGAAGGTCCACTTCAAGGAACTGATGGAACTCATGGTAGACGCAGACATCCAGCTGCTGGATGACAAGCTTTCAGGCAAGGTGGGACGGTGACTGAAATCAAGGAGCCAAGCCCCTCTTACTGGGAAGGAAAGGCAGTCACTGTCACTGGTGGCGCCGGCTTCCTCGGCCAGCCTACGGTTCGCCGGCTCGAAGAGCTCGGCGCGGAAGTCACGGTGCCGCGTTCCGCCGACTACGACTTGACGGAACCCGGGGCCGCGCTTGAGGCTCTCCAGGGAGCAGAGATAGTGATTCATCTCGCTGCGAACGTGGGAGGCATCGGGTTCAACAGGCGTCATCCGGCCCCTTTGATTCGCGACAACATGGCAATGGGACTGAACGTATTCGAAGCAGCGCGTGAGCTCCAGACGAAGCGGCTGGTCTCAGTCTGCACTGTCTGTGCCTACCCGAAGTTTCTGGATGTGCCGTTCAAAGAAGATGACATCTGGAACGGCTACCCGGAAGAGACGAACGCGCCGTATGGACTGGCGAAGAAAATGATGGTGGTTCTGTCAGACACGTACCGTCGCCAGTACGGGCTCGATTCCTGCGTGCCCATTCTGGCCAATCTCTACGGGCCCGGCGACAACTTCGACCTCGAAGATTCCCATGTAATCCCGGCCATGATCCACAAGTACGTAGCCGCAGAAGAACGACGCGAGGATGAAGTAGTGCTTTGGGGCACCGGATCGCCATCCCGCGAGTTTCTGTACGTGGACGATGCGGCCAGAGCCGTTGTTTTGTCGGCTGAGTACGCCCAGACTTCGGAACCCTTCAACGTTGGCACCGGCATTGAGACGAAGATCAAAGGCCTCGCGGAAACGGTCTCGAACGCAGTTGGCTACGGGGGGGCGACCCGCTGGGATACCTCCCGGCCCGATGGGCAGCCGGTGAGATACCTCGACGTCTCTCGCGCCCACGAATTGATCGGATTCGAGTCACGTGTATCCCTGGTCGAGGGAATCGAGAGGACGGTCACGAGCTTTCGGGACAGCTGGACCGAGCAGACCGGCGCGGGCTGAATGCCGGGCAGGCTATGGCAGGTCGAAGCGGTGGGCTGGCCTGCCAATCATCCTCGTAGGATGATTTGAGATGTATCTCAAGGGAAAAAAGATCACGGAGTCGATCAAGACGTCAATGCTTGCCAATCCGAGCGAGCCTTCGCTTGACCAGGCCGGGATCAGGGCTCCTCTGTTCACCGCGGGGAAATGGATCCTCGTGGCCGTGTTTCTGACTCTGCCGATGAACTCCCTGCGGCCAACCGCCGATGTCGCCTTGGCGGACTTTCTGATCGCACTGCTTCTGCCTGTCTCGTTCATCCTCTTCATCCTCCAGGGAAAGGTGGGCCGCTTTCCAAAGTGGCTCTGGGTTGCGGCGGCGCTGATACTCCTGAGCATTGGACTGATCGCTATCCTGCCACCGCTCGATCCCGAGCGCCTTCTGAATGCACTCGTCATTGACGGAATAGGCGATGGATCTTCGGTCGTGATGGGGTTCCGGCTGATCTTCGCGTTGGTCGCT
This sequence comes from Thermoleophilia bacterium, assembly GCA_016650125.1. Lineage (GTDB taxonomy): Bacteria > Actinomycetota > Thermoleophilia > Solirubrobacterales > 70-9 > 67-14. Next base: position 37,741 of record JAENWT010000005.1, on the reverse strand, counting down.
TTCCCCATTGCGGTCGGGATTGCCATCGACCGCTGGTCCACGATCAAGCTACTGGTTGACTTCTGGATCGTTGGAGTTTCGATTAGCTGCGCCGTGGCTTTGCTTGACGTCGTGTTGGGCCTCGGGATACAGAAGGCAGTCACTTACGATCCGGAAACCCTCAATCGCTACCTCGTGATTCTTGACAGACAGGTTGGTCTTACTGACCACCCGAATACTCTAGGTCTGACGGCGATGCTGGTCAGCCCCCTGGTTCTGGCGAGAATGAAGACGCGGCAAGGAGTAATCAGGTACGGACCAGTGCTGGCCCTGTTGGCATATGCCATTCTTGTCAGCGGTTCCCGAGCCGCAGCCGTTGGTCTCGTACTTTCCATCGGCCTGACCATCGGTATGGATGGGAGGTTCCGCGAGAAAGTCAAGACTCTCCCCCGGCGGACGGTTCTGGCGATCGCCGCGTGCGCCCTCGTCGTGGTTGGGCTCGTCGGACTTGGCGCATACGCTTCCCCGGAAAGTGATATTGGCAAACTAATTCCGGTTAGTTTGAGCAGGGCGCTTCATCCAGGGGCAGAGTCGTCCGAATACGCGGACTCTGAGCGGGGGGCCTGGATCGAAAATTCGGTCGGGTTCATCAAGGAGCGCCCGGTTCTGGGCTACGGCTACGAGTGGGTCGAGGCTTCGCACAACATTTACCTGCAGCTGCTTCTCGCGGGGGGTCTTATCGCCTTGATCGCATTCGGACTGGCAATGGCCGGCTACCTGAAAATGGTGTTTCGCCTCCGGTCAATAGTGCCCATTGATCTCAGGTTTACCTGCATCGGTCTAATGATCTCGCTGGTCCTGTATCTGGTCATGGGTATGGTCAACAATCAGATAGTTGACAGGCACGTCTACATCCCGCCGGCGCTGATTATGGGAATGTTCTTGCTCGCTCAGGCGAGGGAACTATCCCTTTCCTCCACCAAGGAGGATTAGAGCACAGCGGTTAACCGGCCTACTTGGCTAGCTGCGCTTGCAGTCCGGATCGGCCTTTTTTCCGTTCGGGCAGGTGGCGCCCTTCCACTGCGCGCCAGTCAGTGTGGCGCTCTTCAGGTTCGCGCCCCTGAGATTCGCATTCGTGAGATTCGCATTCGTGAGATCCGCTCCGCTGAGGTTCGCCTTTGCCAGGGTTGCATCCGTCAAGTCTGCTTCGCCAAGGCCGGTCTTACGAAAGTCGGCGCCAGTCAGTAGGGCACCCTCAAGGTCCGCGTTCCCCAGGAAGGAACCTTGAAAAGTCGCACTTTTGAAGTTGGCCTTTCTCATGTCGGCGAAGCTCAATTCGACCGCTTTGACGCTCGCGCCCACACCATCGACTTCCACTAGGCTGGCCCGGTTCATTTTTGCCCCAAATACGTTTGCGCTCTTGAGGGTTGCCCCTTGCAGGAATGCATTTTCAAGGCCGGCGGCACCCAGGGATGCGCCCTCGAGGTTGGCCATGCTGAGGTTTGCGAAGCCCAGCTTGGCTTCATTCAGATTTGCCCCACTGAGGTCAGCTCCGGCGAGCTGTGCCGACGTCAGATCCACGGAAGGAAGAAATGCCCCGCTGAGGTCCTGTCCAGAAAGGTCAACATCGCTGCAAGCCGGGTAACACGAAGGTTGGTTACTTGGGTCACCTCCGCTTTTCCTGAAATCAGCATCACCCCGGAGGCTGCACCCCGTAGCGAAAACCAAACCCAAGGATAGAACGACCGAAATCAGAAATCTGCTGGGGTTGAGCATGGAGACACCCTACCGATCCAGATCATCTCTAGATTTACTGCGATTGCGGGGCCAGGGCTCCTCGAATGGACATTCAAGGGGCCTCCGATGTGGCGGGCGGGGCTGGAGGGCGAAACCCGTCACTCCGGGATCTGAGCCGTATCAGCAATAACGCCAGCAGGAAAGAACTCGCGACTCCGCCGGCGACTACCGCGTATGCCACGCCCTCGGCGGAGGGCGGTGTTGCGAAGATAGCCAGGCCAACCAGGAACACCACGGTGTTGACCAGTTCAGTTATTGAACCGTAGCCAGGGTGGCCGAGGCCTCTAGCCAGTTCATTGAGCAGGCGGTGGATCGCGAGGAAAAGTGCTCCGAGCAGAAGAATTCGTCCAATCGGAATCGCATCCTTGAAATCTTCTCCGAACATGAAGGGGAGAAGGAACGGAAGCGTGAGGATCAGCCCCGTTACGCATAGCACTATGAGGGTCGCCCCGATCCTTAGGGCGCGGTAGGTCTCGGCCCAGGCCTGTTGTGACGTTGCCGAGGATGCCACTCTGGGAAACGCCACCGCTCCGATGCCCTGAGCAACGAACTTGGGCAGATTGCAGAAGGCGACGGCAGCCACATACAGTCCGAGAGATCTGGCGTCCAGCCAAAGGCCAACGAAGACCTGATCCAGCCTGACGTCGTCGATCGCCGAGAAGCCCCCTATCACCCCACGAGCGCCGAACCCGAGAATCTTCCGGCCGTTCGCCTCCGTCGCATCTCGCCCCGGTGGCATTTGCCTCAGCAGGAGCCACCAGCCGAACACGCCACCGACCAGCCAGGCTGTCAGGGATGTCGCGAGGAAGGAAGTCAGGGTAGCTCCGCCAACCGCGAGAAGGACTATGGCGCCGAAGGCATACAGCGCGGCAGGTGCAATTCGAGCCACGTTGAAGGCGGTGTAGTTGGAAAGTCCGAGAAGTGTCGCTGGACCCATACCCTGGAAGAGCAGAAACGGTATGAGGCTGACGCTGAGCGCGCCGTCGAGAGTCGAAAAGGATCTGCCCGAGTCGGAGAGGAAAACCAGGCCCACCGCATACGCGATACTCACCAATAGTGCAAGTGTCATCACCAGAGAAAGCGACATGCGCACGATCCCGGCGGTGTTTCCAGGATCACGGGCGACAAAATAAGTCGTCGCCTGGGGAATGCCGATCCCTCCGAGCTGAGCCAGAATCAGTGGCAATAACCACAATAAAGCGAGCTGTCCCCGACCGTCTACGCCAAGAGCCCGCGCCGCGATCACACCACTCATCAGGGTCAGCGCCTGAGCGGCAATTGTCACACCGAGGGTTTGCGCGTTAGGGCCGCGCGCGACGATCAGGATGGGATGGTTCCGGGTCAGCCTCCGTCGCTCACCATCGCCCACGGTACCCACCTTCATTGAGCGGCTTCGCTACTGATCGGACGGTGGACAGTCACAACCCGCATCCTGTTACCGAAGGAGCTCAGCTCCCGAGAGATAGCCAGGACAGTTGAGTCGACTTCCTGGAATTCGGGATCTGGGGAGAAGCGCCAAGCTTGTGTTCTGCTTTCTGGTGACTGATTTCATTTCCCTTCGCAGCGCGGCATCGCCTTCGACCCACCAGTCACACGGCCGGTCAAGGGGATCCGTCATCCTAACCGAAACCGATTTCGGACAGCAGTTGTCTCCGGGGTGGCTCGGGCAAAGTACTCGTCAGTTCAGAAGGGCGCTCTGGGGGCCGGGTCAGTAGGGTGACCGGAGGCCCGATTTGCTCGGCCTTTGTTTTGTCATTCATGATTGGCCAGCGAAACCGCACGGGCCTCAAACCGCAAGCTAGCCAGACATTCCTCAACCACCCGACATCGCCATTGCCTCGATAGGTGATCCCAGCGATCCGGCAACTTGGTCTGGTACCCCTTTCAACATCTCGGAGGGGCTTGAGAACTGTGGCCATCGCGTAGTGCCTGTGGAGGTGGATCAAACCTCGATTCAGAAGGCCACCGCCTTTTGTAGTTTCGAGATGAAACGCACTCGCCTGACACCATCCTCTCTTGCCTCGTTTGCCAGCCACATGGGTTCGGAAGAACGCACGGACTACCGCTGGGGCTCGAGGTCTCACCGTCACCTCGCGGACTCGCTGGCCAAGAGCATGGATGGATTGAATATCGAGACAGTCCTGCATGCAGGGTCCCCCGCCACGATCCCAGATGAATCTCGGCAAGTGCACCATTTGATGTGCGACTCGACCTGGTTTGGTATCGCTCGACACTTGGACCCGCCCTCTCGGTTTCCGCCCGAACTTCAGGACGAAATAGAATCGCTCTATCGCTCTGCCTACCAGCAGGTCCGGCACTTCTTTCCGCTATCCCGGTCTACGGCATCTGAGCTTCAGGACCGCTACGGCATATCTTCTGATCGCATAACTCCAGTCGGAAGCGGACGGGGGAACATCGCGGCCAATTACGATCCCGATAAGGACTACAGCACCAAACGAGTGCTCTTCGCGGCCAAGCAGCGCTTCCGCCAAAAGGGCGGCATGTTGCTTCTCGAAGCGATGAGACAGGTGGCTGATCTCGACCCCGATGTCAGACTCACGATCGTAGGAGGACCTGAGGACATGGATGCAGGTGAAATTCCTTCCAACGTAACGGTTCTTGGATTCCTGACACAGCAGGAACTGGAGACAGAGTTCCACAAAGCTTCGCTCTTCGCGATGCCGGCCACATTGGAACCATGGGGACTTGTGTACCTCGAAGCTCTCGCAAGCCGAACGCCGATTCTCGGCCTTCGGCGGAACGCGTTTCCGGAGATTGCTGGTGATGGAGAGTTCGGAATTATTCTGGATGATCCTGATCCAGGGTCAATCGCCTCCGCTATCGTCACTGCCGTCAACGAACCAAACAAACTGCAAGAAATGGCAGAAGTAGGTCAGAAGTACGCCCTCGACCACTACACATGGGATGCGGCAGCCAGACGCCTCTCAGATGGGATGTCCGCAAGTGCCTGAAAGTTCTTTTGTCGTCATCACGACGATCCAGAGTCCCACTGACGCCGTACGCAAGCTGGTTTCCATGCTCGACGACTGGACGGTTCTCGTGGTCGGAGACAGGAAAACACCGCCGACCTGGGATCTGGATGGAGCAACCTATCTGGACATTGATGACCAGCACGAGAGCGCTCCTTTGCTATCTCCCCGGCTCAAGCTTGATCACTACTGTCGAAAAAATGTCGGTTATTTGAAAGCGATCAACTCAGGAGCGCCCTGTATCGCAGAGACCGATGACGACAACTTCCCGAAAGACACTTTTCTGGCTGATGTGGAATCTGAGGTGAACGGCTCTATAGTCCAAAGTCCCGGCTGGATAAACGTGTACCGATTGTTCTCGACTGAGGAAATATGGCCCCGGGGGTTTCCCCTCGAATTGATCAGGGAGAGCTTCACCCAAAAGTACCTCCTGGAACCCGGTTCGAGTAACTGTCTCATCCAGCAGTATCTTGCCGATGGAGATCCGGATGTGGACGCAATTTTCCGCCTGCTTCGTCCCGAAGGCACTCAATTCGTGGGCGATGACATAATCCTGCCTCCTGGGGCATTCTGCCCTTTCAATTCCCAGAACACGGTTTGGTGGCCCGACGCGTATCCGCTCATGTACCTGCCAAGCTATGTCGCGTTCCGGATGACTGATATCTGGAGGAGTCTGATCGCCCAGCGATGCCTCCACGCAGCCGGACAATCAATGGCATTTCGCTCGTCGACGGTCGACCAGATAAGAAATGAGCATTCATTGCTCGATGACTTTGAAGATGAGATCTCTGGATACTTGGGCAATCGCCGTATTGTCGAGTCGCTGAACGCGCTTGAACTGTCCGAGGACCTCTCGGAGAGCGGTCCTAACATGCGAATGTGTTACATCAAGCTCGTGTCGGACGGTTTCATTCCGGATGAAGAGATGCTTTTGGTTGATTCCTGGCTGGAAAGCATCGACCAGTCGTGACAATTTCCTTACATGCGGGAAGATGACCCGGAAATCAAGGTTGCATAAAGCGCGGATGTAGAGGAAGCATAGGCCTCGTAGGTGAGCCGCGAATTAGCCGCCAGCAAGCCATTCTCCCCGAACTCGCGGCGCATTCGGGGATTGTCGTCCATGGTCAGGAGGGCCGCTTCTAGACATTCGACAGACGACTCGCTCATGACGATGCCAGCTTCATACTCAGAGACTATTTCCGCGACACCGCTTAGACGCGGAACGATGACCGGGACCCCCCGGCACATGGCCTCTGCGGCCACCATGCCGAATCCTTCGTAGGCTGAGGGCATTGCCAACACATCACAGTTATCGAAAAGTTCCTGTCGGTTGCTCAGGAAACCGACCCAGCTGACGGCATCGGAAACACCGAGACTCTCGGCAAGTTCCTGAATCTCCGCGGCGAATTCCAGAGTGCCGGGGGGGCCCGCGACGAAGAGTTTCCAGGGCCGGTCCTGGTTGCGCCCGAGGGCTTTGATGATCAGATCGATCCCCTTCTTGGGGATGTTGCGCCCCAGGAAGGCGATCCGGAAAGGACCATCGACTTGGTGTTCTGAGGGAAGCGCGGACGGGATGACGGACTCCTGAACTGCATGCGAAATCAGTTCAAACGGGGTTGAGGCTGACTCAGTATCCCTGTGTTCGAGATCAGACATGAAGACGAGGCGATCGGCGGTTCGGAGATAAAACCACTTCAGCGCCATCTTCAGCCGCCGCTTCGGGACGCTGTTGGATGCGACGTCGATATCGTAATTAGTAAGAGATTCGTGAGGGGTGATCACCACGGAAAGCCCGTAGATTCGGGCCACAAGCGTCCCGCAAATCGAAGACATGCACCATACGTATTGCAAGTGAACGATGTCGAAATTCTTCAGGTTTCGAATCATCCAAAAAATCATTCGGGTGCTGAAGCCCCAGGCTTCAGCTTTGGCTAGAAATCTGATCCGTGGGAACATTTTCACGTCGATCCCGGCCGAAGAAAGCCGGGATACCGCCGGAGTCACGTTGGCCTCGTCGCCGTCCGAGATGGTCGAGATGATGCTGCTCCGAATGCCTGCGTTGCGTTCCGCCAACAAGCCGTTCACGGTTGTGGATGTTGGGCCACCGAACGCCGAACTGAGGGTGGGAGTCACCCAGAGAACTCGTGCGCATGCAGCTTCTTTGCTTGACCGCGGAGGACCCGATGACCTTGTTTCGCCGACCCCGCGCATTCGGGCGTCAGTATAATCGACGGATGCTGAGGGACAGGATAACGCGGGTGATCGACCATATGCCTAGTTGGGCGGCGGCGGGCTTTCGAAGTGACTCGTTTCTAGCCCGTGCCAGCCGCCCGATCCTCAATCGCATTGTTCCAGAGGGTCAAACCGTCGTAATCATCCGATCCGGACCCGGCAAGGGCCTTTCTCTGCCAATAATGCCCGAGACGGAGAAGTACTATTGGTCCGGCACTCACGAGCGGCACGTTCAGGACGCGATTGTCGACCTGCTCAATGAAGGCATGTGCTTTTGGGACATCGGGGCTCATATCGGGTTTATTTCGATCATTGCCGCGCGGCAGGTCGGCGAGTCCGGGACCGTGGTGGCTTTTGAGCCGATGCCGGAAAGCAGGGCAAGACTGACAGAGTCGATCCGGTTGAATGGATTTACGAATGTGATCGTCAAGGACTATGCCTTGGGTGATACGAACGAGACTCGGATGCTGCATCCGCCCAGGTTGGATGAGTCCGATGCCAAGGGAACGGACAGTCGAGGATCGACCCTCATGTGGACCCTGGACTCTGATCGCGGCGACAATGATGGAATCTCCGTGGATTGCCGACGGATTGACGATCTTGTCGGTGAGATCGAACCGCCGGATTTGATCAAGGTCGATGCGGAAGGTGTCGAGATAGAAGTCCTCGCCGGGGGTGTCAAGCAACTCGCCCGTGGCGGGACCAAGGTGATCGTCGAGATGTCGGACGCGGAGACACTGGAACGCGGACGCTCTTTGCTGCCCGACTATCGCTTCGATCTCATTGGTGCCAACCACTGGCTACTTTCCTAGGTGGACGCCTCTTCTGCCGGACGCGAGGTCTCTCGGGAGGTCTCATCCCGGGCGATCCAAGTAGATTTTTCGGAGAGGCTGACTGCTCCCGTCCTGTTCGTGGTCTTCAACCGACCCGAAACCACGCGGGAAGTGTTCGAATCTATCCGCGCGGCAAAACCCCCCCGGCTTTACATCGGTGCTGACGGACCCCGGGATGACCACCCTGAAGATGAACGCAACGTTGATGTAGTTCGTGACTACATCACGTCACAGGTGGACTGGGAATGTGAAGTAATGACTCTGTTTCAGGACCGAAATCAGGGTTGCAAAGCTGGCGTGAGTACAGCAATCACCTGGTTCTTCGAGCACGAAGAGTCCGGAATCATCCTGGAAGATGACTGTGTTCCCGACCCGAGCTTCTTCTATTTTTGTGAGCAACTGCTGGAGAAGTACCGCGGAAACGAAAAAGTCATGCATGTTGGGGGAAGTTGCCTCATCAAGAATCTCGAAGTGGACGAGAGCTACTTTTTTTCGAGGTATTCACCTGTTTGGGGCTGGGCGACCTGGCGGGATGCCTGGGCGAGGTACTCCCTGACCACCGGATCGTTCGAAGATGAATTCGCTGCCATCAGCCGGCAGTTCGATTCGGAGGAGGAGAGGTCGTACTGGCGCAAGACGTTGAGCGACTATTTCGCAGGCCGGATCGATACCTGGGACTATCCTTGGAACTACGCGATCTGGAAGCACGGGGGCCTGTCGATCTACCCGACACGAAACCTCGTGAAAAACATCGGTTTTGGAACGGGCTCAACCCATACGAGGCGCTGGTCCGACTACAGAGGTTTGGGAGATGCGGAGGTCCGTCCGATTCATGAAATTGTCCACCCGAGGCGGATTGCGGAAAACCCGCAACTCGACCAAAGGGCTTTTGCCGGTAGCTACCGGAAGCATTCGAAGGTAGTGGTTGCCCTCAAGATTCTCCGTCGTATGGCAGTTGAGTTATTCCCGAAGAAAACCGTCCGGGGGGAGTCCGACGATGTTTGAACCCAAGCCGCCGACGCTCCGAGAGCGATTTATTCAACGGATCGGCGGTTACTCCGAACTCATGTATTGGTACCGATCCTTGAGGCCGAGGTGGCTGTGGCGGTTGAGCAGCCCATTCGGCAAGCCGACTACCAAATATGTGAAGTCCCACGGGTTCGAGGTCAAACGAGGCGCATTCCAGAGCCTCGTCTACCCGCCCAAAGCTCTCGGCCACACCAATTATCTTGCGGCCAAGCTGATGGGGGTGTATGAACCGGAAGTCATTGGTTTTTTGAAGGAGAAGGCCAGCTCATCCGAGGTGTTCGTTGATCTCGGATCGGGTGACGGATTCTTCTGCGTGGGTGTAGCCCGGCTTGCGTCGCTACGAATAATTGGCTACGAGACGAACCGTTTCGAACGAGACCTCGCCAGGACCCTCGCCTCCGCAAATGGTGTGCGGTTCGAGGCCCGCGGACTTGCCGACGTGGATGAACTCAACTCGCTTCCCGAGGGAAAGCTCCTACTTCTCTCTGATGTGGAGGGCCTCGAGGAAGACCTGATCGATCCGGCGCTGGTGCCCCACCTGAAGGAAGCGACCATGGTGGTCGAAACCCACGAGCAGTTTCGGCCGAACGTCATCGAAGTCCTGACCAGACGATTCGAAGCTACCCACTACGTAACCAGGATATTCGCCGCACCTTCTGCTCCGGAGACCCACCCTGAAGTGGCCGGCTGGACCGAAAAGGAAGTCGAATACACGGTGTACGACGGTCACAGCAAGGGTGACAGCTGGATGACTTTCGTTCCGAAGTAGTTCGAGCCTCGAGCTGGTCTACTTCTCGCTGGAGGTCGCGATTTTGAATGTCTGCTCGAATTTGTCTGCGAGCACATCGATCGTGAGATTGCTTTCGGCAAATTTCACCCCAGCTTGACCGCGTCGTGTCAGTTCTTCACGCTTCGTGAATGCTTCCAGGATTGAATCGGCAAAACTTTCGGGGGAAGCACTGTCTGAAACCCAGCCGCCCCCGGATCGGTTCACGATTCTCGCCGTTTCACTTTCGGGCTTGACCGACGCAACTACCGGGAGGCCAACGGCCATGTAGTTCATGAGCTTGGACGGCACGTTGAACTCACCTCCCGAGTAAGACTGGGTGACGGCTCCGAGGTGAGCCCGGGCCATCTCGGCTTTCAATTCGTCCAGTTCGATCACCCCGAGCATCTTCGTTCGTTCGGTCCTGATCGCGCCCCAGACCTCGTCTTGTGCCACACCGGCTCCGGTGAGAATGAGTTCCGCCCCCAGTTTGCGCAGGCGCTCGTTGGTTTCGAACGTCTCGACGATGCGGGCAAGACCCTGAGACCTGCCGATGTTGCCCATACACAGCACGCGGGGAGGGCCGGGAATCTTGCCGCGATCCACCGGGTGGGCATCCGTGCTCATGGTTGCCGGGTTGTAAGCGAGAGAGATCTTCGCCGACGGTACGCCCTTTTCAATCAGATTGGTCCGAAAACTCTCGGAGAGTACGACGATGCTGCTCGCGGCTTCATACGCCGCCGACTCGAGCCGGCGGGACTACCGATAGGTGATTCCACCCCGCTCGACGTAGCCGGTCGTAGCAGCTCCGTCCGGAAGGATGTCCTGGACCCACAGGATCCAGGGAATCCTCCTGAACCGGGAGTTCATCAGGCCCGGCAGCAGCGCGGGGAAGCTCGGCGTGACCGAGACCAGAAGGTCCGGTGTGCCCAGGAACGGCAGGGGGGCGGTCTGTGCGGCCATGTAGCTCAGCTCCTGGACGAGCCGTTGCGACTTGCGCTTCCGGCCGATGATCAAAGTCAGTCGGGTGACCGGTACTCCTTTATGGACATCCCGATACGGGAGGAGTTTCGTCCCCCAGTCAGGCTGGGGGCAATGGGGATGGGCGGCCACGACATCCACCTCGTGGCCACGGTCGACCATCTCTCTGGCCCAGGCCGCGCTCAGCGGCGCAATCCCCATCGGTTCGGGGGCGTAGTTGCAACTCCAGAGCTGGACGCGCATCAGTCGGCCACTCAATCTCGCCGTGGTTTCATGAAACGTTAGACCGGGTTATGTATTTTCAGAAATCATTTGCTCCCGATTCCACCACGGTTGCCGATCGAAAGGTCAGGCAACCGGTGATCGGGGTGGACGCAGGGGTCTTCGATCCGGCGGTCGCCGGAAAGCAAGCAGTGAAATCGAAGGAAATGGCCGGATCGGACCGGTTCGGTCACGCCTACCATCGTCTGCATCTCGCAGCGGACTTCGCCGGGATCATCATCGCCTCGGTGGTGACAGCCTTGTTCCAGCCGATCGCTCCCTCCCGGCCGTGGTTTCACCGGTCGATTGCACTCATCGGTGAAGCCCCGATGGTCGAGGTGATGACTCAGCGGATCGACTGCCCTCCGGAGTGGGGACTTCGCGTTGGTCTGGCAGTGGTGCGCCTTGAAGGCGACCTCGGATGGGAAGTCAGATCTCCTTCGAGGAAAGAGGATCTGGCGGATCACGCCAGGGTATCGCTCGGCGCGAACGGAACGTGACGGCGGGGCCGCCTTGACGAAACTCGTCGGCGAAACGGGCACCAACCGGGTCATGCTCGCCGGCCCGATGAGCGGCTGAACTCTCGGGCGGAGCTCGTCCGCACGATGATCAACTCCGGGACCGCGGTTGACTATGTCTCGGGAGGCCCGAGACCCTCTACTCAGTGCCATCCTCCAGCATCTCGAGGGAATGAGCCTGATGAGTTCGCGGCCCTCATTCCCGAGACCTGCTGGCGCGGTGATCAAACGTGGCATCGACATCACCCTTTCGGCGGGTTTCCTGATCGTCACCTCGCAGAGGCGACTGCCACCGGAGCCACGCTTGAAGCGACTAACCTTGGTTTTGCCGACCTTCGTCGACGGAAACCTGGGAAGCGCCTTCCTGGCAACACGAACCTCGCCAAAGCGAACCTCAAGGGTGCCGATCTACGGAAGGCCAACCTAACTTTCGCCACCCTGCGGGGCATGAACATGCAAGACTCCGATCTGAGGAACGCGAATCTCGAGGGAGCCAATTTCGAGAACGCCAACCTTGAAAGTGCCCGTTTAGGAGACGCAACGCTCGACGGTGTCCAATTGGAAAATACAATCTGTCTGGCCAAAAAAGCGGGTTCCTGCCCTTGATCTGGCGTTAGAAGCGTCCTGGAACCAACTGTGCCATTCTTGGGGCGGTACTTTTTCTTCCATTCCGGGTTCAATCAGGTGTGGCCACCCGTTTGAAGGGGTAGATGCGTAGGTTGTGGTCCAATTAGCCCGTGCGTTCCGTCGACGACCTCTGCCGACACTGAATTCTCCCGTCACGGACTTAATCCAGAGATTGAAGGGCAGGATTACTTATGACATTTCCCAAAGCTGGTAGTACTCGAGAATTTTCCATTCTTCGCACGTTTCGCCGCGTCACGCTTGTGGTGATTCTGGCAGTTGGAATCTCTTCTTTTGGCGGTTCCACCGTCCTGGCCGCTCCATCTGTGGTCGACCAGTACACCGAGCAAGTTCCTTCGCCTGGCGGAGACAAGAAATCGGGAGACCTCACCGAGCCTGGCGGAGGGAGCGATGGCACCGCATCGCCTGCCGGATCTTCCACGAGTGGCCCCGGCAGCAGCTCGTTACCCCAGAGCACTGATGGCGGGACTCCCGAAACCAGTGGATCATCGGGACCGGCAGCAGCTCGGAGCGGTGCCACCAGTGGTGGAAGCCAGCGTAGCCCCTCGAATACCGAGTCGAACGACTCGAAATCAGCTGTGGCTTCTGTGGTCGACGGCCTCAAAAATGACGATGACGCTGGCATGGGTGCCCTCTTCCCGCTGGTTTTGATCGCTAGCGTCGTTCTGGTTTGTGGTGCCTACCTCGTTCGCAGGCAGCGCGCGCGAACCGGGGGGCACGATGTCAGTTAAGTTTTCCTTCCTAGTCGTCGCAGTCGCCCTTGCCGCCACCTTTTGGTTTGTCGGTGCCTCGGCTTCTGCGAGCAGGCCATTGAAGACCGGGATTACGACACCCGACGTCGTGCCCCAGGGTCAAGAAGCCTTCGACCGCATCCGGGATGCGGGTGCAACGTCTACCAGGGTGATCATATTCTGGGATCAGGTAGCTCCTTCCACCGAGCCGTCTTCATGGGATCCCTCGAATCCTTCTGACCAGAACTACGACTGGGCTTCTTTCGATGCTCAGATCCAGGGAGCTGTCAATTCGGGACTCACCCCCCTCGTGCAGATTTTCTCCGCACCTCGATGGGCTGAGCGTTGCAATATCCCGACTTCGGGAATCTCTCCTTCGGGTATCTGCAACCCCGACCCGGATGCTTTCGCTGAGTTTTCAAAAGCGGCTGCGATTCGCTACAACGGGGACTTTGGCGGACTACCGCGGGTTCGCTTCTGGGAACCATGGAACGAGCCAAACCTTTTCCTCTTCTTCGAGCCCCAGTACAAGAACGGCAAGAAGGTCTCGCCGATTCTTTATCGCAATCTTCTGAATAGTTTCGCCGATGCAGTCAAGGGAGTTAACCCGTCCAACCAGATCGTTGCTGGTGGGCTGGCTCCGATTGAGAGGCCCGGAGGCCTCGGCCCATTGGACTTTGCTCGCCGGGTGATGTGTATGAAGGGCCGAGCAAACCCGAAACCGATACCAGGCTGCGGCAACAAAGCCTCGTTCGACATCTGGGCGAACAATCCGTTTACGACCGGCGGACCCACCCATAAGTCGGCCGGTCCCGACGATGTTTCCCTCGGTGATTTGCCTGAGATGGGCAAGTTGCTCAGGGCTGCTCACTCGGCAGGCAAGATCCGGACCAAGCAGAAGGCGATCCCATTCTGGGTGACCGAATTCAGCTGGGACTCAAAGCCCCCAGATCCCGGAGGACTCCCAATGGGCATCCTTTCGAGGTGGACCTCTGAGGCGATGTTCCGTGCCTGGAAGGCCGGAGTCAGTAACTTCTTTTGGCTCAGCCTGAGGGACTGGCCGCGACCTGCCGGAACGCCATTCAGGGAGTCCTTCGAGTCTGGACTCTACTTTCGCGGCGAGACCCTCGGGGAGGACCGCCCGAAGCGAAACCTCAGGGCCTTTCAGTTTCCCTTTGTTGCTTTCGGAAAGAAGTCCGGGGTCTCGATCTGGGGACGGACACCGACCAGTGCTTCAGGCAGGGTCATCCTCAGGTATAAGGCCAAGGGGGCCTGGAAACAACTAGCTGTGGTCAGCGCCGACAGTAACGGCATCTTCAGCTCTCTGATCAAGACCAAAGTTGCGAGGGGGCTGAGTAAGAGAAGTTCGGCAGATGTACGCGCCGTGTTCAAGGGCGGCTCATCGCTTCCCTTCTCGCTCCGACCGGTTAAGGACTTTCGACAGCCACCTTTCGGCCGTTAAACAGCTTCTGGGTTGTTTTCCACTTCCGACCGGCGGAAGAGGAAGTCACCTTGGATAGCCGAGCCATCTGCTGAGTACGCGATCTCATGCACGCCGGCGAGGCGAAACCCCGAGTCCTGCATGAACGAAACGACTTCTTCGGCCAGGGCCTGGCCCTCGTAGAGTTCAACGAATGAACACTCAATGAAGGCGGTGTCGACCTCGCGGAGAACTCTGTGAGCACCGCGCAGGACGCCAAGTTCGAAGCCCTGAACGTCGATCTTGAGTAGGCATGGTCGGGCGATGGTCCCCTGAAGCGCATCGTCGAGGGTAGTGACGGGCACTTCGATCGTGTGATTGGTTCCAGTCCCCGGGAACTCGGCCACCTGCCTCTCCCCTATTGCGAGGAGCGAGGATGAATCGTCCTGGGCCGAGATGTTCATGGTCGCCATGCCGGGCTCCGGACCCAACGCCGTACCGATCAATTCCACGCGATCACCGAGGACCCTGCGCAAGTCACCAGCTGGCCCGGGCTGCGGCTCGAAGCAAATTATGTTCGCATCCGGAAAGCGTTCTACGGAAAAGAGGGCGAACTGTCCCCGTGATGCACCAACGTCCAGCACCGTCGTGAAATCAGCTCCGAATGGGATCCGAGAATGCTCCACCGAGGCGGCAACGCCCCTTCTAAGCGCTGGCCAGTAGGCACGATTCCCGAGAAGGCGAACTAGCTTGCGAGACTTGGCCCACGCCATCCGGATTCTGGGATCAGACAAAGCTTTGCAGCCGCCAACCAGGGCAATGGAGGTCAGACCAAGGGGGAGTTGGTTTCATCGCAGCAAGATACCAATGTGTTCGTTTTTCGACGATTGGGACGAAACGTACGATCAGCTGGTCGCGTGTAATAGTGCCACGTCGAACCTATCTGCGAGGGCCTCGGTAGAGAGATTGTTACCGGCGAACTCAATGCCGGCCTCGCTGCGCCTAGTAAGTTCGTCGGGCCGCGACATTGCCTCGACTATCGATTCGACGAAGCCTGACGGGTCCGCGCTATCCGAAATCCAGCCAGCTCCGGACTGTTGGACGATACGGGCCGCCTCACTTTCCGGCCTGACCGACGCTACGACTGGCAGGCCGGCCGCCATGTAGTTCATGAGTTTCGAGGGTACGTTGAACTCGCCTCCCGAATAAGCCTGGGTGACCGCACCAAGATGTGAGCGGGCAATTTCGTACTTTAGGGCGGCCAGTTCGATGACTCCCAGCATCTTGACCCGGTCCGTTTTGATCGCCGCCCTGACCTCGTCTTCGGCAACCCCGGCACCCGTCAGGATGAGTTCGGCTCCAAGCTCGGTCAAACGTGCGTCGGCTTCGAATGTCTCGACGATGCGGGCAAGCCCCTGAGATTTGCCGATGTTTCCCATGCAGAGCACTCGAGGCGGGCCAGGGATCTTGCCACGCTCAATGGATGAGGGATCAGCAACAATCGTCGCCGGGTTGTAGGCAAGCGAGATCTTCTCTGGTGGGACCCCTTTGGCAACCAGGTTGCTTCTGAAGCCTTCTGACAACACGATGATGCTGCTGGCGGCTTCGTATGATGCCGACTCGAGTCGGCGAGACAAGAGGTAGGCGATCCCACCTTCTTCGACGTAACCGGTCGTCGCCGCTCCATCGGGAAGTATGTCCTGGACCCAGAGCACCCACGGGACCCGCCTCAGGCGGGTGTTGATCATCCCTGGCAACAGTGCCGGAAAACTGGGCGTAACCGAAATCAGGACATCGGGACTACCGAGGAACGGCGCAGCGGCCGCCTGCGCGGCCATGAAGCTCAGTTCCTGCACCAGTCGCTGCGATTTCCGCTTGCGGCCGATGATCAGAGGCAGGCGGGTCACCGGTATCCCGTCCCGGACCTCACGGTAGGGCATTACGCGGGAACCCCATTCTGGCTGTGGGTAGTGAGGGTGGGCAGCGACGACGTCGACTTCGTGGCCTCGACGGGCCATTTCCCGGGCCCAGATGGCACTTAGCGGTGCGATACCCATCGGCTCAGGGGCGTAGTTGCAACTCCAGAGTTGAATCCTCATATGAGTAGCGATTTAGATTCCGGGTACAGGGTCACTAGTGGTTGAGGTTAGCAACAGGATCTCCATTGGAAGCGTTACACTTGAAATCAACTTCCTGTTTTGCAGGGCCAGAATTAAAAGTCAGGGGTGGGTTCTGGATCACCGTGAAATCATGAAGCTGGAGGACCGCAACAAGGTTGAACGGCAAGTGTTGCATTGAAAAGAGATTCGGTTATCAGGAAAGGTGAGAACTCCAGGCATGGATGCTGAACTGAAGGACAGGCGTAGAAACGAACGACCTGCCGATTCGTCGCATGAAGGTGACGCTGGTACGGGGTTGGTTGCCGAAACCCCGACGGTGCGTGAGCCGGACGCGTATTTGAGACGACCGGAAGAGCCGGCACCCGCCAGGCCCAGTTCGCCGGGCGGTCGCGCCGGCTACGTCTACCACCGCCTGCTCGCGGTTTCGGACCTGGTCGCCATTCTGGTTGCCGCATTTCTTGCGGTAGGGGTGGCGAACCGGGGAGAGGCAACCTCGGACTCCGTTGGATATGCCGCGGCGCTGGTCGCATCGATTCCCGTGTGGTTCGTCATTGCTTACGCCGGCGGTCTTTACCATCAGGTCGACCGCCGGATCTACGAGGACTACGTCGATGAAATCGGTCCGATCGTGGTTTCCGCCACGGCCTGGGCCTGGGTCTTCGTCCTGATCTCCGCGACGCTGGTGCCCGGTGCGCATGAGTTCACCGCGCCGATGCTGATGTGGATCCTGATGATCGGGTCGCTCCTGGTCTTCCGGGCAGTACTCAGGACCTCCGCCCGCAGCCGAAGCTGGAACCTCCGCCCGGTCGCTTCAATTGGCGATGCGTTCGGCCTGAGTGCCCTTTCGGAGCGGATGGAGCGTCATCCGGAGTGGTCACTCGACGTCCGATGCGAATTCGAGATGGATCTCTCGGGCAACTTCCTGCTCTACTCGTCCAACGAGGCGGGGGATGTCGGCAGGCGGTCCCAGCACAAGCTGAGCACCGAAGAAATGATCGACCGCCTGATCGAGAACGATGTCGAGCGGGCGATAATCGCCGGAGGTTCGGGCAGCTTCTCGATGCGTTCCAAACTCGTTCGCAAGCTGGTCGAGAACGGGATAATCGTCGACTTCGTTGCCGGGGGTCCGGAGACGTTCTACCCGAGCACTTCACTCCACCATCTCGAAGGTATGGCCGTCATGAGCATGCGACCCTCGAGGCAGCAGCCCCTTGCGGCCAGCTTCAAGCGGGCACTCGACATTCTCGTCTCCGCGAGCTTCCTGATCGTCGCATCCCCGGTGCTGATGTTCTCTGCCCTGGCGATTCGGCTTGATTCGCCAGGCCCGGTCATCTTCCGGCAGCCACGAGGCGGACGGAACGGCGGGACGTTTGACGTGGTGAAACTGCGCACGATGGCGGCAGATGCCGATCTGCAGCGGGACGAACTCAGGTCGCAGGGGCACGGCAACAACGGCGGCATGCTCAAGATTGACCGCGACCCCCGGATTACCCGGGTTGGCAACTACCTGCGCAACTGGTCGATCGACGAGATTCCCCAGCTCTGGAACGTCCTGGTGGGCGACATGAGCCTGGTCGGGCCGAGGCCGCTGCCACTGGATGAATCGAGCCTGGTCAGTGAAGATTTCAAGGTCAGGGAAAAGATGAGGCCCGGTATAACCGGTCCCTGGCAGGTCATGGGCAGGAGTGACATCCCAATGCACGACATGCTCAAGCTCGACTACACCTACGTCATCGGATGGACCCTCATCGAGGATCTGAAGCTGCTGCTTCGCACGATTACCGCCGTAACCAGGCGCACGGGCGCCCGCTGAGTTCGAAGCTAGGTAGGCGGCGAGTAGTAGCTAGCGGGGGAACTGCCTATCCATCCCGGACCGCAGTTCGGTGGCTGCGATCACGCCTCGCGGCACCGAGTGGACCCGGTAGGTGAAGGCCCCAGCCGGAAGAAAACCGAGCCTGAATGTCCTCGAACCATCAGCCGCGAATTCGGTCACGGGGTACTCGGTCGTTCCTGGGCCGCCCCAGGCCATCAGCCAGCTTCCCGTTTCCGAGCGGCGAGCTGAGCCGCAGCAGATTGCGGCAGGAACATCTGGGTCAACAACTGATTCCAAGAGGGTCGCGGTCCCGGATTCTTCGTCGATTGAGTACTGAACAGCCCGAGGTTGTCGACCCTTTAGCATGCCGTTGTCGAATGCTGTGAGGGTGCCGTCGGCAAGGATTCGGGCATAGTGCTGGCCACCTAACGGGTTCGCGCCAAAGGGATCTCCGAGGACGGTGAGACTTTCCGGAGTAGAGGTCCCTCCAAGCTTCCAGACGATGTCGCCGGTGCTCAGGTCAATTTTGTAGATCGCGTCGGTGTGTCTCATGGAGACGACAACGGAGTCCTCCACAACCTGGGCCGAATTCATGTGCACCACGTCATAAGTACCGCTGGTCGTGCCGACGTTGAGCACAAAGTCCCCCCACCAGTGGCCAGTTTCGTCGAACCCAACGTGGCCGCCACTGTTCCACGACCAGACGAGAGTGCCGTCAGGTTCGATCTCCTGAAGTTCTGCGTCCAGGATCGTGGCATCGGTGGGCCCGCCGTAAGCGCTGATGTCAGTGGTGGTCGCTCGAGGCATGTAGGTCATCACCATGTAGTTGCCATTGGGCAACAGCTGAAGGTCGTGGGCATCCAGCTCGTTTCCGGTCGTCCTGAGGGTATTGAGCAATGTGGCATCGAACGCCCGGATCTCGTACCTGGTGTCGTCGTTGGTTCCACCGGTCGCCCAAGCGAGGGTCCCGTCACCCAGATACTTGAAGTCACCCGGCAAAGTGGGGTCGTTGAACCACCAGACCGGAACGCCGTCACCGTCGAACATGATGCTGTAGGCCTCTCGCGTAACCATGTACCACTGCTGCTCCGTTGGGCTGAACTTCTCAAAAGTCCACTCCGGGAAATCAGCGGGAAGGCAGCGTACGTGGTGGGTCGCCTCCTGGCTGCCGGCACCGCGGACGAAGGTGAATCCTTGATTGGCGCTGAGCTCGACTTCGGTTGAGAAATTACCCGTCGCAGGTCCCTGTCCGTCGATGTCGATCGTGTTGCCAGGCCCGGCTTCCACGTCAATCTGAACCGGACTACCGCCGCAACGCGTGACGTAGTCGCTGATCTCCGGGGAGTACTCCGGGTAAAGCGCCGGAGTCATGCTCAGGCTGCTGGGGTCGTCGATTCCCTCGATGTCGACGGCAACCCTCGCGGTGTCGCGTTTGCCCTTGTCGTTTTCGACCGTGTAAGTGAAGGTGTCGGAGCCGGTCTGACCTTCGGCCAAAGCTTCAAGCTGGCCGTCTGGGTCGTAGTGAATCCGTTGGCCGACGAGCGTTGCGGTCCCCGTCGTTCCTGAATCGTCTACCGAGACGATGGTCAGGGGTCGGCCATCGGGGTCGCTGTCGTTGGCGAGAACGGGAATCAGCGCGGCTGACGCTTCGTCGGTGGCCGCCAGGTCGTCGGACGCGACCGGGGGCTTGAAGGTCGGCGGGCACTCTTTCGAGCTGTGAGCCAAGGTTTTCTTCGCCGTGGCCTTGCGTGGCTTGCTACCGCGCCTGTACCTGGCTGCAACTTTGACTGTTTTGGCTCCGCAGGTGGAGAGTCTCGCGCGGTCCAGCCCGCCGAGGTAGAAGGAGACCCTCTTGGTCCCTGCCTCTTTGAAGCGGACTAGCCGGGCTGGCCGGTGGTTCGAGCGGTTGCGGGGGCTGGCCCAGACTCGAACGGTAACCGGAATTCTGGTTTTTATGTTCAGGTTCAGCTTCTTCGTCGAAAGAAGGGCTGCCTGATTCATGGTCACGATGGTGATTTCCACCGGCGCGTTCTTGCGGGACGCCGCAGCCTGGTCCGAAGTGATTACCGCACCGGCGGCGATGCTCACAAGGAGCGCGACCAAAGTCCGTAGGCGGATCAGACACAGATTTGCGTGGTTGTCCATTCTTGGCACTCGTCTCCTCCGGCTTGCATCTCTCTCCCGAGTGGCGGCCGGACGCTGCTCCGTTACCCACATTCATGTTAGTCAACTTTTCGAATTTCCGAGACCGCAAAACGAATCAATTGGTCGTGTTGCACTATTGGTTGCCTTTCGGGTTTCCGGGTACGAATCAACAGAGCCGGTCCGAAACATTCTCAGGGCGACCGAAACGGGACCCGCCCCGGAGTGTTCCAACCGTAGTTGCCAGATATGAGACCAACTGAACTGACATCTCCGATTAATCCGGTATCAGGCCAACTGTCGCCGGGACGTCGCCGTCGCGTCTTGCCCACTTATCTGGTCACGACGCTGATCCTGGCCGTCTCCTTTGCGTCGATCGGCATCGCGATGGTCCTCGCCCCAACTGTGGAATCGGCTGACGCTGCGAATCAACGGTTGACGACGGGGGTGACGACCACCGATATCGGGTCCCAGGAACAGCTCGGGTTCGACCGGATCAGGAAAGCCGGAGCGAAGATGACCCGGGTGATCATCTATTGGAGTTCGGTCGCCCCCGCTGCTAAGCCGGGTTCCTGGAATCCCACCGACCCCGGTGATTCCCACTACAGCTGGGCGGAGTTCGACTCTCAGCTCCGAATGGCTGTGAACGCCGGCCTCACACCCATGGTGCAGATCTTTTCCGCCCCGAAATGGGCCGAGCGATGCAAGAGCTCGACGGCGGGCATCTGTAACCCGAACCCGAAGGCTTTCGCCCGGTTTTCGAAGGCGGCCGCAAAGCGTTACAGCGGAACCTACGGTGGATTGCCGCGGGTTCGCTATTGGGAACCCTTGAACGAGCCGAATCTCCCCCTCTTTTTCAAGCCCCAGTACAAGAATGGCAAGAAGGTTTCCCCGACTCTCTACCGGAATCTGCTCAACCGGTTCGCCGGAACCGTCAAGGGGGTGAAAGCAGGAAACAAGGTGATCGCCGGTGGGCTGGCCCCGCTGGAGCGCCCGGGAGGTCTCGGTCCACTCGACTTTGCCCGGCGCGTGCTCTGCATGACGGGACGCAAGCATCCAAAGCCCGAACGCGGTTGCCACGACAGGGCCCGTTTCGACATCTGGGCCGTAAATCCGTATACGACCGGCGGTCCCACCCACGAATCGGCCGGGCCCGACGATGTCTCGCTGGGCGATCTGCCGGAGATGGGGAAGCTGCTCCGGGCGGCCAATTCCGCCGGGAAGATCAAGACGGGGCAAAACTCGATCCCGCTCTGGGTGACCGAGTTCAGTTGGGATTCGAAACCGCCGGATCCCGGCGGAGTCCCGATGGGGTTGCTCACGCGCTGGACGTCCGAAGCGATGTTCCGCGCCTGGCAATCCGGCGTCAGCAAGTTCTTCTGGTTGAGTCTCCGGGACTGGCCAAGTCCCAAGGGGCTGCCCTACAGCGAAACCATGGAGTCGGGCCTCTACTTCCGCGGAACGACCCTCGCCAAGGATCGGCCGAAGCGAATTCTCAAGGCCTTTCACTTTCCCTTCGTTGCTTTCGGGAAGGAAAGCGGGATCTCGGTCTGGGGACGGACCGCCGCGAGCACTGGCGGCAAGGTGGCACTCAGCTTCCGAACGGGTGGAAGCTGGAAGCGAATAGGCACCGCGAAAGCCGACCGCAACGGAATCTTCCGCTCCGTCATCAAGACCAGATTGGCGCGAAAGCTGGGGCGCAAGAAGCGAGGCGATGTCCGCGCGACCTACCACGGCCAGACATCGCGATCCTTCTCGCTGCGTCCGGTCAAGGATCGTTACCAGCCACCTTTCGGTTGAGCAATCAGATATGGTTCTTCGCCTGCCATAGACCGCTGGTTGGGTGATAGCCCACAAATCCAGCGACAGGTGGAGCCGGAGAGACACTTTCTTCTGCCCGCCTGCGAGTGGGCTTTTTTATTGGCCGCAAGGCCTGACAACGAACGAAACTTGAGATAAGAAATGAACCGAGAAGAAAAAGCAGCAGTGATCGATGAGATCAGTGTCGAGATCAAGGCTTCGGAATCAGTCTTCGCTATCGACTACCGCGGTATCTCCGTCGCCCAGGCGGCCGAACTCCGCGGCAAGCTGCGCGAGGCTGACGCGTCGTTCAAGGTCGTCAAGAACCGCCTGACCAAGCTCGCCGCCGCCAAGGCCGGAGTAACCGCCCTCGACGACGTGCTGACCGGCCCGACCGCGCTCACCTTCGTCCGTGGCGACGTCGCGGCTGCCGCCAAGGCGATCACGACCTTCAACAAGGACGCCAACGTCCTGACGTTCAAGGGCGGCTTCATGGGAGACACCGTCCTTGACTCGGAGCGCTTCACAGCGATCTCCAAGCTTCCTTCGCGCGACATGCTGAACGCCCAGCTGGCCGGAGTCGTGGCCAGCCCGATCGTCGGTCTGACCCGAGGACTGGGATCGATGATCTCCGGAATCGCCCGTCAGCTCCAGATGATCGCCGACCAGGGCCTGGTCAGCGGAACCGCTCCCGAGGCTCCGGCCGAGGAGGCGCCCGCCGCCGAGGAACCGGCTGCTGAAGAAGCACCTGCTGAAGAAGCACCGGCTGAAGAAGCACCCGCGGACGACGCGCCGGCTGAAGAAGAGCCGGCCGAAGATGCTGCCGCTGAAGAGGCACCAGCGGAAGAAGCACCCGCGGACGAGTAACACCCGCGCATCAATTTTCCTAGAACACACTTAGAAGAGAAACGAACAGGAGCAGCAACATGGCCAGTACCACCGAAAAATGGATTGACGAGCTCAAGGGCATTTCCGTACTCGAGCTTTCCGAGCGCATCAAGGCGCTCGAAGAGGAGTTCGGAGTTTCCGCAACTGCCGTAGCCGCAGCCGCACCGGCCGCCGGTGGAGGCGACGGCGGAGGCGCTGCCGAGGAAGAGAGCTCGACCGTAGACGTCATCCTCACGGAGGTCGGCGAGAAGAAGGTTCCGGTCATCAAGGTTGTGCGTGCCGCGACCGGACTGGGCCTGAAGGAAGCCAAGGCTCTGGTCGACGAGGCTCCGAAGCCCGTCATGGAAGGCATCGAGAGGGAAGAGGCCGACAAGCTGAAGGCCGACCTCGAAGAAGCCGGCGCCACCGTAGAACTCAAGTAGCAGCCCGTAAACCGAGAACGGACAAGGGCGCCCCAGGGCGCCCTTGTCCGTTAAAGGGAGGCGAACTAGTCGCGCCGTTCGGGATCGACAATCTAGTCCACACAAGCCGTGCCCACACGTGTAGTCTTTGGGTGATGACCGAGCGCAACCGTCGAATCAACGTGACCCTCGAGCCCGAACACGCTCGCAAGCTTTCTGGTCTCGCCGAACGCACCCATATCCAAGAGGGGACACTGGCGCGTTCCCTGCTGTCGAGTGCGCTCGACGAGGCAGATCCGGACGCCGGACAAATCACCGATCTCCTCGATGGGATCCCCGGAGCCTGGGAGCGCGCGCAGCGATCGCTCAAGCAGGCGAAGCGGGGCGAAACGGTTCCCCCTTCCGACTTATAGTCCGTGGCCAGAGTCGAACTCACGGGTCTGGCGCAGGAGGACTTGGATCGCCTCTACGAGACGCTCTCTCTCCCGGCAGACGCCCGTGAACGTATTTTACGTTCACTTCGCACCCTGGAGGATTTTCCCAAGGCGGGCAAACTTCTCGCCGGTGTCTGGAGGGATTGCCGTGCCCTCATCGGACCGTTCGGCTGGCTGATCGTCGTCTACACCTATGTCGAGAAAGACGATCGCGTCATTGTCGTCGCATTCCACGACGCTCGCACCTCCAATGCAGCGACCGGCGGGCGCTAAGCCACCAGGAGCACGTCGCTCGACGAGCTGCCGCAGCTGTGGAACGTGTTGAACGGGGACATGAGCATGGTCGTCCTCGCATGGGCTCTCGCACCTGTTATTATTTGTCGTTGCGCGTCAAGTACGCCTTTTTCGCCCACTTTCGCGCCCATTCACGTGAATCTCTGACCCCTTGAGGAGTTGCCAACCTTGGCACGTCCGATCTCTGCCCCCGTTGTCCGCAGGAGTTTCTCCCGACTCGAAACCCCACTCGAAGCCCCACATCTGATCGACATTCAGCGTCGCTCGTTTGAGGATCTCACCGATCCGAAGACCGGCATGCTGAGGGAGACGATTGATGACATTTCGCCGATCGAGGATTACACCGGTAACCTCGCCATCGTTTTCAGCCAGTTCGAGTTCGATCAGCCCGGCCACACTCTTGATGAGTGTCGCGAGCGCGATCTCACTTACTCACGTCCGCTCAACGTAACCGTCGCTTTCCAGAACCGGGAAACCGGGGAAATCCGCGAACAGACCGTGTTCATGGGCGATTTCCCCTGGATGACCACCCGCGGTACCTTCATCATCAACGGCACCGAGCGTGTCGTCGTGACCCAGCTCGTCCGTTCGCCCGGCGCCTACGTGATGGCACCGAAGGACCCCGAGAAGCAGGTCTTCACGGCCAACTTGATGCCGGCCCGTGGTTCCTGGCTGGAACTGGAGATCGACAAGAAGGGCCGCGTCTACGTACGCATCGACCG
Organism: Thermoleophilia bacterium; assembly: GCA_016650125.1. Classification (GTDB taxonomy): domain Bacteria; phylum Actinomycetota; class Thermoleophilia; order Solirubrobacterales; family 70-9; genus 67-14. The sequence continues at coordinate 12,945 of JAENWT010000005.1, read as the reverse complement.
CAAGCGCAAGCTGCCGATCACGGTCTTGCTGCGTTCCATGGGCTACGTCAGCAACGAGCAGATCCTCGAGCTCTTCGACAACTCGGTCTACATGCAGCACACGATCGCCGCCGACACCGAAGCGACCAGCACCGAAGAGGGTGCGCTAATCGAGCTCTTCAAGAAGCAGCGTCCGGGCGAGCCGCCCTCGGTTGACGCCGCCCGCGGACTGCTCGAGCAGCTCTTCTTCGACACCAAGCGTTATGACCTGACCCGCGTCGGCCGTTACAAGCTGAACGCGCGCCTCGGTCTCGACATCGACCTCGACACGCGCGTGCTCACGCACGACGACATCATCTCCCTGATCAAGGAACTGGTCAGCCTGCCGAGGATCCTCGGCATGCCGGAAGAGATCGACGAAGAGAATCCGATCAAGGACTACGCCGCGGAAGCACTGACCTACCCGCGTGAAGCAGTTTCCGATCACCTCGACGAGTACGAGCACTTCGGCAACCGCCGCCTGCGTACGGTCGGCGAACTGATCCAGGAAGCCTTCCGGATCGGTCTCTACCGCATGGAGCGTGTCGTGCGCGAGCGCCTCACCACCGAGGACTCGGACGCGATCACCCCGCAGACCATCATCAACATCCGGCCCGTGGTTGCGGCGCTGAAGGAGTTCTTCGGTTCTTCTCAGCTCTCGCAGTTCATGGACCAGAACAACTCGCTGGCAGGACTCACCCACCGCCGCCGTCTCTCGGCGCTCGGTGCAGGTGGACTGACCCGTGAGCGCGCACCGATCGAGGTCCGCGACGTTCACCCCACCCATTACGGACGCATGTGCCCGATTGAGACCCCGGAAGGCCCGAACATCGGCCTGATCGGATCGCTCTCGTCATATGCCCAGATCTCCGAGCACGGATTCGTCACGACTCCGTACCGGCTGGTCAAGAAGGGCGTGGTCACCAACGAGATCGTTCATCTCGACGCGACCCAGGAAGAGGACAAGATCATCGCCCAGGCGACTGCGGAGATGGAGAAGGACGGCAAGAAGATCGCCGGCCCGACCATTTTCTGCCGTGGCGGCGACGGTGAGTGGCTGAACGCCACCCCGGAAGAGATCGACCTCATGGACGTCTCGCCGACGCAGATCTGGTCGGTTGCTACCGCCCTGATCCCGTTCCTCGAGCACGACGACGCCAACCGCGCCCTGATGGGCTCGAACATGCAGCGTCAGGCCGTTCCGCTGATGCGACCTGATCCGCCGCTGATCGGCACCGGCATGGAACGCCGCGCCGCGGTTGACACCGGCGACGTGGTCCTGGCCGAGCACAACGGCGAGATCACCTACGTCGACGCTGAGTTCATCGAGCTCAAGCACGGTTCGGACACGACCAAATACCCGCTGTTCAAGTTCATGCGCTCGAACCAGGGAACCCTGATCCACCAGCGGCCGATCGTGGCCAGTGGTGACAAGGTCAAGAAGGGTGACGTGCTGGCTGACGGTTCTTCAACCGGTGGCGGCGAAGTCGCCCTCGGCAAGAACTGCATGGTCGCCTTCATGTCCTGGGAGGGTTACAACTTCGAGGACGCGATCATCCTGTCCGAGCGACTGGTGAAGGAAGACGAACTCACCTCAATTCACATCGAGGAATACGAGATCGACGCCCGCAACACCAAGCTCGGCGACGAGGAGATCACCCGCGACATCCCGAACCGCTCCGAAGAGAGCCTGCGCAACCTCGACGAACGTGGAGTCATCCGCGTCGGCGCCGAAGTTGTCGCCAGCGACCTTCTGGTCGGCAAGGTCACGCCCAAGGGCGAGACCGAGCTCACCGCGGAAGAGAAGCTGATTCGCGCCATCTTCAAGGAGAAGGCCCGCGAAGTCCGCGACACCTCGCTCAAGGTCCCGCACGGTGAAGGCGGCGTCGTCATCGACGTCCAGACCTTCAGCCGCGACGACGGCGACGATCTGGCTCCTGGAGTCAACGATCTGGTCCGCGTCTACGTGGCGACCAAGCGCAAGATCTCGGAGGGCGACAAGCTCGCCGGACGCCACGGCAACAAGGGTGTCATCTCCAAGATCGTTCCGGAAGAGGACATGCCCCACCTCGCCGACGGCACGCCCGTCGACGTCATCCTCAACCCGCTCGGCGTTCCGTCGCGTATGAACATCGGCCAGATCCTGGAAACCCACCTCGGGTGGGTCGCCGGCAACGGCTGGTACGACGACGGCTCCGAGTCCTACAAGAACCGGGCTGAAACCCGTGACCGCGTCTACGTATCGACTCCCGTCTTTGACGGCGCGTCGGTCGAAGACGTCGACACGGCTCTGGTCAAGTGGGCCGAGGAGCACGGAGAGGCTCGCGGTATCGACATGGGTGTTGACATGAGCGAGATCCCCGGCGCCCGTGCTTCTGGAACCCAGCAGCTCTACAACGGCCGCACAGGCGAGCCGTACGAGGGCAAGGTCACCGTGGGTTACATGTACATCCTCAAGCTGCATCACCTGGTCGACGACAAGATCCACGCTCGTTCGACCGGCCCGTACAGCCTCGTCACCCAGCAGCCGCTCGGTGGTAAGGCCCAGTTCGGCGGACAGCGTTTCGGCGAGATGGAAGTCTGGGCGCTCGAGGCCTATGGCGCCGCCTACACGCTGCAGGAGATGCTCACCGTCAAGTCGGATGACACCGTCGGCCGCGTCAAGGCCTACGAAGCGATCGTCAAGGGCGAGAACATCCCCGAGCCGTCGATTCCGGAGTCGTTCAAGGTGCTGCTCAAGGAGATGCAGGCGCTCTCGCTCGATGCGAACGTCGTCTCCGAAGAGGGTGTCGGCGAACTCGCCGAGGAAGAGGACGACCTGCTGCAGGCCGCCCAGGACCTCGGTATGGACCTCACTGAGGTCCGCGCCGACGGAGCCAACGGAGCCGCCGATGAAAAGGTTGAAGCGGAGGCTGATGCCACCGCCGATGCCTCTGGCGACACCAAGGAAGCAGGTGTAGAGAATGAGTAACGTAATTGACATCAACAACTTCGACGCGATCGAGATCGGTCTCGCTTCGTCGAAGAAGGTCCGGTCCTGGAGCTGGGGCGAAGTCCTCAAGCCCGAGACCATCAACTACCGGACCCTGAAGCCGGAAAAAGACGGCCTCTTCTGCGAGCGCATCTTCGGTCCGACCAAGGACTGGGAGTGCTACTGCGGCAAGTACAAGCGTGTCCGTTACAAGGGCATCGTCTGTGAGCGCTGCGGCGTCGAAGTAACCCGTTCCAAGGTCCGTCGCGAGCGTATGGCTCACGTCGACCTGGCCGCGCCGGTCTCGCACATCTGGTTCTTCAAGGGTGTGCCGTCCCGCATCGGTTATCTGATCGACATGGCGCCGAAGGAGCTGGAGAAGGTTTTGTACTTCGCCGCTTCGATGGTGACCTGGGTCGACGACGAGGCCCGCGCCAAGGACATGCCTTCGCTCGAGAAGGAAGTCGAAAGCGTCCAGTCCGAGTACGAAGCAGAGCGCAACAAGAGCACTCATGAGCTGGACGAATCGCTCAAGCGCCGGCTGAAGTACTTCGAGGACGGGTCGCAGACCAAATTCTCCGACGAGGACCACCTCTGGGCGGATTCGCTCGGGATGACCTCGGCGCAGATCCGCAAGCTGCCGGCTGAAGACCGGGCCAAGCAGGTCAAGGAACTGAAGAAGAACTTCGAGGCCGAGATCAGTGACACCGAGGCTTACATCGATGAAGCCATCGATCGTCTCGACCGGGTCTGGAAGATCTTCACGACGATGAAGCCGAAGGACGTCATCAATGACGAGACGGACTTCCGTGAACTCAAGGACCGTTTCGGTTCTCCGTTCGGCTGGGGCGAGTACTTCCGCGGCGGCATGGGTGCCGAATGGGTACGTGACCTGCTCGAGCAGGTCGACCTCCAGGCGACCTGTGACGAACTCGAAGACCAGATCAACACGGCCAAGGGCCAGAAGCAGGCCCGTGCGGTCAAGCGGCTCAAGGTCGCGTCGGCTTTCCTGAACTCGGACAATGAACCGTCCTGGATGGTCCTCGACTGCATCCCGGTCATTCCGCCGGAACTGCGGCCGATGGTCCAGCTCGACGGTGGCCGTTTTGCCACCTCGGACCTGAACGACCTCTACCGCCGCGTGATCAACCGGAACAACCGCCTCAAGCGCCTGCTTGACCTCGGTGCGCCGGAGATCATCGTCAACAACGAGAAGCGCATGCTTCAGGAATCGGTCGACGCCCTGTTTGACAACGGCCGTCGTGGCCGTCCCGTCACCGGGCCGGGCAACCGAGCGCTCAAGTCACTCTCCGACATGCTCAAGGGCAAGCAGGGACGCTTCCGCCAGAACCTGCTCGGCAAGCGCGTCGATTACTCCGGACGTTCGGTCATCGTCGCCGGCCCGTCGCTCAAGCTGCACCAGTGCGGCCTGCCGAAGCTGATGGCGCTCGAGTTGTTCAAGCCGTTCATCATGGCCCAGCTCGTCGAGCGCAAGGCCGTCCAGAACATCAAGGCCGCCAAGAAGATGGTCGAGTCGATGGTTCCCGAGGTCTGGGACGTTCTCGAAGAAGTGATCGAGGAACACCCGGTTCTGCTGAACCGCGCCCCGACGCTGCATCGTCTCGGCATCCAGGCCTTCGAGCCGATCCTGGTCGAAGGCAAGGCGATCCAGGTCCACCCGCTCGTCTGCTCGGCGTTCAACGCCGACTTCGACGGTGACCAGATGGCCGTCCACGTGCCGCTCTCGGCTGAAGCACAGGCCGAGGCCCGCGTGCTGATGCTCTCTGCCAACAACATCCTCTCGCCTGCCCACGGAGCGCCGCTGGCGACCCCGACGCAGGACATGGTGCTGGGTCTGTACTACCTGACCTATTCGCCGGAAGATGTGACCGAGCTGGACACGACCAAGCTCGAGAAGCGCCCGCATCCGTTCCGCACCGCTCAGGAGGCCGAACTGGCCTACGAGAACGGTGTCGTAACGCTGCACGACTACGCCGAGTGGCGTGGTGAGTCCGGTGGGCACTTCCTGACCACGGTCGGCCGGATCATCTTCAACGACTCGATCCTCCGCGCCCTGGAAGTTGCGCTCGAAGACGAGTTCGATCCGAACCAGTACACGTTCATCAATCAGTCGCTCAAGAAGCGCGACATCAACGACATGGTCGGCTGGCTCGTGGAGTCCTACGGTGCCCCGGCGATCTCGCAGGTGCTCGACGCCTTCAAGGATCTCGGCTTCAAGTTCGCGTCCCGCGCCGGCATCACGGTCAGCAAGAACAACGTGGTCCCGCCGCCGGAGAAGGAAGCGATCCTGGAACGGTTCGACGCCGAGACGGCGCAGATCCAGACCGAGTTCGACGAAGGCTGGCACACCGCCGAGGAACGGCACAAGCAGGTCACGGACAAGTGGAATCAGGCCACCGAGGAAGTCGGTCAGGCGATGGAGGACAACCTCCGTCAGCTGAACCCGATCTTCATGATGGCCAACTCCGGCGCTCGTGGTTCGTTCAAGCAGATCCGCCAGCTCGCCGGTATGCGAGGCCTGATGGCGAATCCGAAGGGCGAGATCATCGAACGCCCGATCAAGTCCAACTTCATCGAGGGCCTGTCGGTCGGCGAGTACTTCATCTCGACCCACGGCGCTCGTAAGGGACTTGCCGATACCGCGCTGCGTACCGCTGACTCCGGTTATCTCACCCGTCGTCTGGTTGACGTCGCTCAGGACGTGATCGTCCGGAACGAGGACTGCAAGACGAAGGACTTCATCGAGATGCCGGTCATCGACGCCGCCGGGGAGACCAACACCAACCTGCTGGGACGTCTGGCCGCGAAGAAATTCGCGACCAAGCGTGGCCGCGAGTTGCTCAAGCGCAATCAGCTGATCACCAAGGTCGAGCTGGCCGAGATCGCGGAGTCCTACGACGGCGACGCGACCGTTCCGGTCCGTTCCGCCTTCAAGTGCGAGGCCGAGCGCGGCGTGTGCCGCTCCTGTTACGGCGTTGCGCCGGCCACCGGTTCACTGGTGGAGATCGGTGATTCAGTCGGCACGGTTGCCGCCCAGTCGATCGGCGAGCCGGGAACCCAGCTCACCATGCGGACCTTCCACACCGGTGGTGTCGCCGGACAGGACATCACCCAGGGTCTGCCCAGGGTGGTCGAGCTGTTCGAGGCCCGCAAGCCGAAGGGTCTCGCTCAGATGAGCGAGGTCGCCGGCAAGGTGCTCGCCGAACAGTCGGAGAAGTCCGCGACCGTCACGATTACCGAGCCGAACGGCGAGGAAAGTGCCTACACGTTCCCGCCTCGTACCCGTCTCACCGTCAAGACCGGTGAAAAGGTCGAGGTCGGAGCCCAGCTGAACGAAGGCTCGCTGTACCCGGCCGACGTACTCGCGATCCGCGGTCGTACCGCGATCGAGCAGTACCTCGTGGCCGAAGTCCAGCGCGTCTACACGGCCCAGGGCGTGGAGATCGACGACAAGCACATCGAGATCATCGTGCGCCAGATGATGAAGAAGGACGAAGTCGAGACCAAGGGATCGACCGACCTGCTTCCCGGCCAGCTCGAGGATCGCTACGAGCTCAAGAAGATCAACAAGGCAGCCAAGGCCGCTGGCGGAACCGCCGCCAAGTCCAAGGAGCGGATCCTCGGGATCACCAAGGCCTCGCTGGCGACCAAGTCGTTCCTCTCGGCGGCCTCCTTCCAAGAGACCACCAAGGTCCTCACCGACGCTGCGCTCGAAGGAAAGCGCGACCGTCTGGTCGGACTCAAGGAGAACGTCATCATCGGCAAGCTGATCCCGGCCGCGACCGGGCTCAAGCGTTACCGCTCGCTCACGATTGAACCGGCCGTGCCTTTCGCCCCGGCGGAAGAGTCGGTCCTGCTGGAAGAGGACGAGCTGGCCGGAGACACGAACGGAGGCACCAACGGCGCCGAAGCGTTCGGAGAGTCATTCGCCGGTGAACTGGAAGAGATCAACCAGGAAATCGACGCTACGGCGGATACGAAGTCCGAGTAGCTCGAAACTGAATGTCGAGGAAAGGGCGCCCGGCCGGGCGCCCTTTCTCTTGGGGAGCGCAACTAACACGCGGGGAGCGTGTCGTACCCATAGCGTCCTCCTTATGAAACACAAACGTACAGCTATCCTCACGATCGCCTTCTCGCTGCTCTTCGTCGGCGGGACCGCTTTCGCTTCCGCGGCCCCATCGGTCGTCGACCAGTACACGGAGCAGGTACCCACGGCAGGCGGCGAACAGCCGGTCAACGGAGGCTCCGGGGGGAACGGCCCTTCAGGTTCCGGCACTGCAGCCGGTGTGACTGCGACAACCGCGGGCGACTCGAATTCTGCGGGAAGCGGCGGCGTCTCGAGCAATGGCTCCTCCAACGGGCAGGGTGGCTCCGGCACTGACGATTCCGGCTCGGTCGGATCGAATGCCTCTGAAACGTCTTCGGCATCCCAGTCGATAGTGCCCGAAAGCGAGGATGACGGAATGGGCTGGCTCTTTCCCCTGCTGCTGATCGCGGTCGCCGGGGCGGCCATCGCATTCGCATTCGCCCGCCGCCGCAGTCACCAGACTCGGATCACCTGACATGCTCCACCCCCGCAGGATCGCCAGCCTGATTCTGGTGGGGATGCTCTCGCTTGCCGCCTTCGGCATCCTGAACGGGACGGCCTCGGCTGCCCGGCCCCTCGACACGGGTGTGACTACTATCGATATAGGCGCCCAAGAGCAGCTGGGATTCGATCGGATACGGGAAGCTGGCGCCACCTTCACGAGAGTGACGATCTTCTGGGACTCCGTCGCGCCGAACGTGAAACCGGACGAATGGAGTCCGACAAACCCGGGCGACTCGCATTACGACTGGACCGCAACTGACTCCACGATCCAGAAGGTAGTCGCTGCCGGGCTCAAACCACTGGTCCAGGTCTTCAAGGCACCCCGGTGGGCGGAGCGCTGCCGGACTCCTAACGCGGGAGTCTGCAACCCGGACCCCAAGCAGTTCGCCCGCTTCGCCGCTGCGGCGGTCGCACGGTACAGCGGTGACTTCGGCGGCCTCCCCAGGGTCAGGTACTGGGAACCGCTGAACGAACCCAACCTCGCCATGCATTTCATGCCTCAGTACCGGAACGGCAAGAGCGGCAAGCCCGTTTCAGTCGACCTCTATCGCAACCTTCTCAACCAATTCGCCGATGTCGTCAAAGGCGTCGATCCGGGGAACGTGGTCGTGGCAGGCGGCCTGGCGCCCCTCGGCGGTTCGGGATCGCCCAGCCCGCTTGATTTCACGCGGCGCCTGCTCTGCATGAAGGGCCGGGCCCATCCGCGGCCGATACCCGGCTGCACGCAGACGGCCCGATTCGACGTCTGGGCACACAGTGCGTACACGAGCGGTGGGCCCACCCATGAGTCGGTGTCCCCCGACGACGTGCAGCTTGGTGATCTCCGCGAAATGGCCAGACTCATCAGGAAGGCGAACGCAGCCGGCAACATCCGCACGCATGAGAAGTCGATTCCGTTCTGGATCACGGAATTCAGCTGGGACTCCGCACCGCCAGACCCCGGGGGAGTGCCGATGGGCCTCCTGACCAGATGGACAGCGGAAGCGATGTTCCGGTCGTGGCAGGCCGGAGTCAGCAAGTTCTTCTGGCTCTCCTTGCGGGACTGGAAGAGGCCGGCCGGGCTTCCTTACAGCCAGACGATCGACGCGGGGCTCTATTTCCGCGGTCCGACCGTTGCCGGGGACCGGCCCAAGCGGGTCCTCAAGGCGTTCAGCTTTCCGTTTGTCGCGTTCAGCAAACCCAAGGGGATTGCGATCTGGGGACGCACTCCGGACAGCACCGCGGGCAAGGTGAAGCTGAGCTTCCGCGCGGCCGGCAGCAAGAACTGGAAGAAGCTCGCCACCGTAAATGCCAACCGCACTGGAGTCTTCAGCGATTCGATCGAGACCCGGCTCGGCCGCCACGAACGTGGCCTCGTGAAGGCCACCTACGAGGGCAACGACTCACCGGCGTTCTCGCTCAAGCCGGTTCGCGATCACATCGTCAGTCCGTTCGGCGACCCGGTCAGCGGCTGACAGAGGTTTCAGAACTTGGTCAAGAAAATTCACTCGCGGTTTCGGCTGACCCTGGTTCGTGTACGCAAGTTGTTCCGGTTGCTTTCGGACAGGAGCTACTGGCCGGCACTCCGCCAGGGAGTGGCCGCGTCGGTCGAGCATTCCCGGATCCCGCTCCGGCCTGACATCAAGACGGTGCTGGACGTCGGCGCTTCCCGGGGTCAGTTTGCGCTTTTTGCCGCCCGGAACCGGCGATCAAGCCGGGCGCCGGCGACACCGTGATCTTCGGGGTGAAGGTCCGCGCCGGGGCGAAGAAGTTCGGGCGCTTCCCGGTCACCTTCCGCCTGACCGGGACCGGCAAGCCAGCGATCAAGAAGGTCCGCAAGGTGAAAGTGATCCGCCCCGGCAAGTGACTGAGGCGGCGCCCGCCAGCGATTAAGTCAAGTGACCTGAAACTCACTACACTTCGTTCGATGAGCGATGCGGACAAACGGGTTTGCGTGATTGGGGCGGGCTCTTCGGGCATCACTGCCTGCCAGAAGCTGCTGGCGAAAGGAATCGATTTCGACTGCTTCGAAAAGGGCTCGACGATCGGCGGCAACTGGCGCTACGAGAACGATAACGGCATGTCGGCGGCGTACAAGTCCCTGCACATCAACACTTCGCGGCAGATGATGTCCTACGCCGCGTACCCGATGCCGGACGAGTATCCGGACTATCCGGACCATTTCCAGATCGCCGAGTATTTCGATAATTACGCCGACCATTTCGGGCTGCGCGAAAGGATCGACTTCAACACCGAAGTGACCAGCGTCGACCCGGTCGCCGGCAGCGGCTGGCAGGTCACCTTCAACGATGCGAAAGGGAAGAGCGAGACGCGGGACTACACCGACGTCCTCGTCTGCAACGGCCACCATTGGGACGCCCGTTGGCCGGAGCCGGCCTTCCCCGGGTCGGACACTTTCGAAGGAACCCAGATGCACGCCCACGACTACCGGACTCCGGAGATCTTGGAGGGCAAGCGGGTCGTCGTGCTCGGCATCGGCAACTCGGCGACCGACATCGCGGTCGAGGCGTCGCGGACCGCGGAGAAAACCTTCCTCGCGATGCGCCGCGGGGCCTGGATCGTGCCCAAGTATCTCGGCGGCATCCCCAGCGACAAGGCGACCACCGGGCTCATGACCAAGGCGCCGCTGGCGGTCCAGAGCGCCTTCCTGCGCCTCGCCCTGCGGCTGTCGGTCGGCAAGCTCGAGGACTACGGACTGCCGAAACCCGACCACCAGCCGCTGCATGCCCATCCGACCGTCTCCGGTGACCTGATCGGCCGCCTCGGACACGGTGACATCAAGGTCAAGCCGAACATCGAGCGTCTCGACGGCGATTCGGTCGTATTCACCGATGGCACTCGCGAAAAGGCCGATCTGGTCATCTACTGCACCGGCTACCGCATCACCTTCCCGTTCTTCGACAACGACGTGATCAGCACACAGGACAACCAGGTGAACCTGTACCACCGGGTCGCCTCGATCGACCATCCGGGCCTCTACTTCATCGGGCTGATCCAGCCGCTGGGGGCGATCATGCCGCTGGCTGAGGCTCAGTCCGAGTGGATCGCCGAACTGATCAACGACGAGTGCACATTGCCCGACCGCGCGACCATGGCCCGCGAAGTCGCCCGGGAACAGTCAGCGATGAAGCGGCGCTACGTCACTTCGAAGCGCCACACGATTCAAGTCGACTTCGACCCTTACTTGCGGACGATGTCGCGCGAGCGCGAGCGGTCGAAGGTGCGCGTCGGCTCCGGCTGACGGATCCGGCCCTCGTGCGGGGGGTCGGCGACCGGCCTGGCCCCGCCACCATGCGGATCGCGGCGCGGTCCCCTCGGGAATCCCGGCATCGGGTGGCGGCGTCCACGGTCGTCACTGCTGCCTTCGTCTTCCGCGGTCTCGACCTCGGGCGGCTGTGCCGCCCACCAGAGCAGGTAGATCGTCCCGATGATCGGAACCTTCAGGATGACCAGCAGAAATAGAAATGGCCACAAACCTTCCACGTTTCAAGTGTAGCTTGCCTCGAGGTCCGCAACCCAGATTTCCAGCGTCGCCACGTGCGCTTCTTCGAGGCCGATCTGCGGTTCGGTCGGGACAAGCAGGGTGGGGTGACCGGCGGCCTCCCGCACCCGGGCCCATTCAAGGCAGCTTTCGTCGAAGGAATCGTCGATCCAGGCGATTGCGCGATCATTGGCGTAGGCATCGAGCGGCGCCAGCTTCCAGTGGGCCGAGCCGAAGCGTTCCGGCACGGGGCCGCCCCGGTCGAACTCGATCACGGGCAGCGGGCCGATCCCGGTGATCGTCGGCAGGTGGTCGTTCGCCCGATCCTGCCAGCCGGTCGCCCAGACCAGCTCGAAGCAGTCACTGAGCCGGTTCAGCCGCTTGCCGGCCTCGACCGAGATGAAGTGCGGAGTACCGTCGATCAACTCAAACCGGAATCCAGGCCCGGACGGAGCTTGCTCAAAGCCAAAAAGGCTGATGACCCCGTCTACGTCGACGGCGAGTAGTGGCTTTTTCCCCATCACGTAATGATCTCGATTTGGCCGGGGCAGCGAGTCCTGGCAGTTCCTGTAGTATTCGCCGCCGTGCCTAATACCAATCAACTTGTACGCAAGGGTCGCAAGAGGCCCAAGAAGAAGGTCACTACCCCTGGTCTCAAGTCAGGGCAGGGCAACAAGAAGAAAGTCGCCGCTCCCCAGAGGCGTGGCGTCTGCACCCGTGTTGCGACCGTCACCCCGAAGAAGCCGAACTCGGCTCTCCGGAAGATTGCGCGAGTTCGCTTGGCCCACGGCATGGAAGTAACGGCTTACATCCCCGGAGAGGGACACAATCTCCAGGAGCACTCCGTCGTCCTGATCAGGGGCGGTCGAGTCAAGGATCTTCCCGGTGTTCGTTACAAGGTCGTGCGCGGCACGCTCGACGCGGCCGGAGTCTCCGACCGCAAGCAGGCGCGCTCCCGCTACGGAGTCAAGGCGAGCTGATGGCACGCCGTTCCGCAGCAACGATTCGGCCGGTAGAGGCCGATACCAAGTACCGCAGCCGTCTGGTCCAGCAGATGATCAATAAGGTCATGCTCCACGGCAAGAAGTCGACCGCCGAGCGCATCACGTATGACGCGCTCGCCATCGTCGCCGAGCGCTCCGGTGAAGACGCCGTCGAGACCCTCGAAGAGGCGATTAAGCAGTTGACACCCGCTCTTGAAGTCCGGTCCCGCCGAGTCGGCGGCGCCACCTACCAGGTGCCGGTCGAAGTCCCGGCCCGCCGCGCCAAGACGCTCGCCGTTCGCTGGGTTGTCGAATTCGCCCGCAACCGCAACGAGTACGCGATGTCGGAAAGACTCGCCAACGAGATCCTAGATGCGACGAAGCAGCAGGGTTCCGCCTGGAAGCGCAAGGACGACATCTTCCGTATGGCTCAGGCGAATAAAGCCTTCGCGCACTACCGCTGGTAGTCGCTCTGGCTTACGAACTTTGAAAGGCGCCCATCGGGCGCCTTTTTCTTTGCACTGGGGCCGGTCTACCGCGGGGGTGGGGGTCCCCTAGTGCGGACTACCGCGAGGGCGGGCAAAAATCGGAACCAGGAGAACAAGCTCATAGTTTTTGCCCTCTCTCCGCCGTCACAGCTTTGAATTAGGCACAGGTTTTGTCTTCGGACAAAACCTGTGTTTGCTGCAGTGGGCGGTGCTCTGCGACATCGCAGATGAATTAGGCACCGAATTTGCCTTCGGGCAAATCCGGTGTTTGCTGCAGTGACAGGTCGCCTGCGACATCGCAGGGGTCAGCTTCTGCGAACTGGGTCGGTTACGACCTGAGCCTGGGTCCCTAGCCGACCCAGTTCCGGATTTGGCGTCCTGCCTGGGTCTCG